>JAOPVG010000563.1 GCA_025966255.1 Jatrophihabitans sp. | reverse complement strand
AACCGGTCGACTTCGCCGGTCGCCGGGTAGCAGTCATCGGCACCGGCTCGTCCGGCATCCAGGCCATACCGGTGATCGCCGAGCAGGCCGGGCACCTGACGGTTTTCCAGCGGACCGCGAACTACAGCATCCCGGCGCGCAACCGTGAGTTCACCGCCGACGAGCTGCGCGAGATCAAGGCCGGCTACCGCGAGTTGCGAGCCAAGGCCCGTAAAACCGGCGGCGGCAACTACCTCAACCACGGCAGCGCGTCGGCGCTGGCCGTCAGCGATCAGGAGCGCGAGCAGGAGTACGAGCGGCGCTGGCAAATCGGCGGCAACGGCTTCGTCGTCTGCTACGCGGATCTGTTTTTCGACCTGGACGCCAACGACACCGCCGCCGAGTTCGTGCGCCGGCGCATCCGCGAGACCGTCCGCGACCCGCAGGTCGCTGAGCTGCTCACGCCGCGCGATCACCCCATCGGCTCCAAGCGCATATGCGTCGACAGTGACTACTACGCAACCTTCAACCGCGACGACGTCGAGCTCGTCGACGTCCGGGCCGACCCGATCGTCGACTTCACCCCGGACGGGCTGCGCACCGAAGGCCGCGAGTTCGTGTTCGATGCGGTGGTCTTCGCGACCGGCTACGACGCGATGACCGGCCCGCTGCTCCGGATGAACGTCGTCGGTTGCGGTGGGCAACGCTTGGCGGACAAGTGGTCGGCCGGCCCCCGCACCTACCTCGGCCTGATGACGGCGGGGTTCCCGAACCTGTTCATGCTCACCGGCCCGGGCAGCCCGTCGGTGCTGGCCAGCGTCATCGCGGCGATCGAACAGCACGTCGACTTCACCGCGGAGTTGCTGGACTGGATGCGATCGCGCGAGGACGTCGTGGTCGAGGCCCAGCCCGACGCCGAGGACGCCTGGGTCGAGCACGTCAACGAGCTGGCCGCGCAGACGATCTACCCGCGGGCCAACTCCTGGTACCTCGGCACGAACGTGCCGGGCAAGCCTCGGGTGTTCATGCCCTACAGCGGTGGGCTGGACACCTACCGCGCCGAGTGCGAACAGGTCGCCGCAGCCGGCTATCCCGGCCTGGCCGTGAAGCGGTGACGGCCGCGGAGCTGGACGTCCCCGCGCAGTCCCGGGCCGCGCTGGACATGATGGCGCTGTCGCCGGCGGCGGGCGTCGGCCAGCGTGACGTGATGCAGATCCGCGCCGAACTGCACGCCGGCGCGCTGGCCAACCAGTCGCCCGAACCGCGAGACGACGGTGTCCGCACCGGGAACGAGGCGGTATCGGACACCTGCTGGGTTCGAGTCTTCGAGCCGCCAGAGCGCAGTGCCGGAGCGCCGGTGTTGTTCCTGCACGGTGGCGGCTGGACGATCTGCGACGTCGAGACGCACCACGAATTGGCCGCGCAGCTGGCGGGCGACACCGGGCGGTTGGTCGCTTCGGTCGAGTACCGCCTAGCGCCCGAGCACCCGTTCCCCGCACCACTTGACGACTGCCGCGACGCCGCCCGCTGGCTGGCGGCGCGCACCGGCGAGACGGGTGACAGCGGCATCGTCGTCGTCGGCGACAGCTCGGGCGGCAACCTCGCCGCGGGCCTAGCGCTGGCGGCCGTCAGCGACGAGACGCTGCCACGGATCGTCTTGCAGGTGCTGCTGTATCCCGTCCTGGACGACGACTTCACGACCGGCTCGTACCGCACCCGCGCCGACGGTCGCTTCGGCCTGAGCGAGGCGCAGATGCGATGGTATTGGGACGCCTACGCGCCGACCGAGGACGCGCGGCGTGATCCACTCGCCGCTCCCGGCAAGGCGGCGGACCTGCGTGGCGTGGCGCCAGCGTTCATCGGCGTCGGCGACCTGGACCCGCTGCTCGACGAGGCGCGCTCGTACGCGGCGCGGCTGGCCGAGCACGGCGTGCCGGTCGAGTCGCACGTCTATCGCGGCGGCTTCCACGGGTTCCACAGCTTCCGCGGGGTACTCGACCTCGCGGCCGAGGCCGCGG
The DNA here is from genome assembly GCA_025966255.1 of Jatrophihabitans sp. Taxonomy (GTDB): domain Bacteria; phylum Actinomycetota; class Actinomycetes; order Mycobacteriales; family Jatrophihabitantaceae; genus Jatrophihabitans. The sequence continues at coordinate 6,615 of JAOPVG010000563.1, read as the reverse complement.
CTGACGTGGCCCGCGCGATAGGAGGAAGTACCTGATGGCAGGCAACGCGGTGCTCGTGGTCCAGGTCGAGATCGACCCGGTCGACGAGGAGGAGTTCAACCGCTGGTACGACGAGGAGCACATCCCGGAGAAGCTCGCCGAACCCGGCTTCATCGCGGTGCGCCGGTTCAAGTCCAGCGACGGCGCGTGCAAGTACCTCGTGCTCTACGAACTCGAGAACGCCGAGGCGGCGACCAAGCCGGCCTACATGCGCAAGGATCCGACCGAGTGGGGCAAGTCGATCATGGCTCGCTGGAAGGACTGGAACCGCAACGTCTGGGTCGACGTCAAGACCCTCTGATTCGTACTCCGGCGTGACCGGCCACTTCCGGTCACGCCGGAGTGGTTCAGGAGGCCGCGATGTGGCGGCCGATGAGGTAGGCCATCGTCATGCCGGCGCCGAGCGTCGAGCCGGCGCCGGGGTACGCCGGTCCGAAGATGCTGGCGGCCACGTTGCCGCAGGCGTATAGGCCCGGCAGTGGCCGCTCGTCGGCGTCCAGCACCTGCCCGTTCGCGTCGACCACCGGTCCGCCCTTGGTGCCCAGGCAGCCGAAGTGCAGCTCGACGGCGTAGTACGGGCCGTCGCCGACCGGCCCAAGGTTGCGGTGCGGCTGGCGGTTCTTGTCGCCGCGGTAGCGGTCGTAGGTCGTCTCGCCGCGGTGGAAGTCGGGGTCGACTCCCTCCGCGGACGTCTTGTTGAACCGGGCGATCTGGTCCATGAACCCGGCCTCGTCGATCCCCACGGTGCGGGCCAGCTCGGGCAGCGTGTCGGCCTGGATGACCCAGTCGGGCTTGAGGCCGTCCGGGGTCAGCGTGCCGACCGAGTACGACTCGCGGTAGCGCTGGTCGAACACCAGCCAGCATGGCACGTTGGAGTACTCGTAGGACACCGGGTCGAAATGCGCCATCGCCTTCACGAAGTCGTTGTAGTTCATCGCCTCGTTGACGAACCGCTTGCCGGACCGGTTCACGATCAGGCTTCCGGGCTGGGTGCGGATCCCGCTGGTGGTGCGGTGCAGCGGCTGCCCATCGTAGGTGTCGCCGACGACGTCGAGCATCGGGCCCCACCACGCCTCGGTCATGTTGCCGAGCATCGCGCCGACCGACATCGCCATCCGCAGGCCGTCGCCCTCGTTGGACGGCGGGCTGCCCGGCGCCACCATCGGCACGCCCAGGAAGCGCTTGACGTAGCGCTCGTTCCACTCGAATCCGCCACTGGCCAACACCACGCCGCGACGTGCGGTGAAATCGACGGGCGAGGCCTCCTCACCGGCGCGGACGCCGATCACGCGGCCGTCCCTCTCGATCAGCTCCCGGGCGGGCATCGCCTTGAACACCTGCGCGCCGTGGCGCAGACACGCCTCGAGTAGTTCGCCGACCAGCGCGGCGCCCATGCCGACGATGTGCTCCTTGGTGCGCTCGGCGATCAGCGTCCAGTTCCACCGGTCGAGGGTGTCCATGCCCCACTCGTCCAGCTCGTGCTTGGTGATCGGAACGGTGCTGTGCGTCGGGCGCAGGTCGGCGCGCAGGTCGCCGAGCCGCTTCGAGTCGTAGAGCCCGACCTGGATCGTCCGCCCGCCGTCGCGAGCGCCGGGCAGCGCGGGCTGGTAGTCAGGGTGCTCCATGTTCGCAGTGAACTCCAAGGCGGTCTCGCTCTCCAGGAAGTCCAGCGCGTGGTTGATGGTGTCGACGTACAGCGCGAGCAGGTCGTCCGAGATCCGGCCCAGCGTCACCCGGCGCAGGTAGTTCAGTGCGTCCTCACGGTCGTCGTTCGCGCCCGCCTTCTCGGCGTATTTGTTGCCCGGCGCCCAGATCGAGCCGCCCGACACCACGCTGGTGCCCCCGAGGACCGGGGTCTTCTCCAGAATCGCCACCTGCTGTCCGTTTGCCGCGGCGGTGAGCGCGGTCATCAGCCCGCTGGCGCCAGAGCCGATGACCACGACGTCATATTCGGTGTTCATGTTGGTTGTTACCTTTCGTTGGAGCGAACGCGCGGCCGTCACACCGGTACGGACGGTTGGGCGGTGCGTGCCGCGAAGTGGCAGGCGGTGCGGTGAACAGTCAGCTCAGTGATCGCCTGTGGGTCCTCGGTGGTGCAGATCTTGCGGTCGGGGCGGTGGATCGGCCCGACCGGGCACCGCGGGCTGAGCCGGCAGCCCGGCGGTGGGTTGCGCGGGTCGGGCAGGTCGCCGACGAGTGGCGCGCGCACCCGCGGGTGGTTCAGCCGTGGCACGCTCTCGATCAGCCCGACCGTGTACGGGTGCTGTGGCGCCGCGAACAGCTCGAGAGTCGGCGTCGTCTCGACGATCCGGCCTAGGTACATCACGGCGACGACGTCGCTCATGTATCGCACGGTGGACAGGTCGTGCGAGATGAACAGGTAGGTCAGTCCGAGGTCGCGCTGCAGCGTGCGCAGCAGGTTGAGCACCGACCCCTGCACCGAGACGTCCAGCGCCGAGGTGACCTCGTCTAGGACGATCACGTCCGGTCCGACCGCCAGGGCCCGGGCGATCGCGACGCGCTGGCGCTGGCCGCCCGAAAGCTGATGCGGATACCGCTTCAGCGCGCTCTGCGGCAGTCCGACGAGCTCGATCATCTCGGCGGCCGTCCGTCGGGATTCCTCGGCCGCCCGACCGTGCGCCAGGGCCTCCTTCAGCGCCGATCCGATCGACATGCGAGGGTTCAGCGACGAATACGGGTCCTGGAAGACCATCTGCACGCTGCGCCGGAAGACATTGCTGTTGCGCGCACGATCGGAGGTGACGTCCTTGCCGTCGAGCAGGATCTGCCCGCCGGCGACCGGGACGAGGCCGATGACCGCGCGCGCCACCGTCGACTTGCCGCAGCCGGACTCGCCGACCAAGCCGACTGTGGTGCCCTTCGGCACGTCGATATCGACATGGTCGACCGCGGTGATCGCGTTGCGCCCGCGTCCGTACCGGACGCTGAGCTGCCGCAGCTGCAGGCTCATGCGCCGTCGCCGCTCGTCGCCGTGCCCACCGTCGCCGCACCTGCCGGTGCTTCGTCGCTGTTGGCGACCCAGCACGCCACCCGGTGCCCGACGGCGTTGAGTTGCAGCGGCGGCCGCTGCTCGGCACAGCGCGGCACGGCCAGGGGGCAGCGGGGATGATAGGCGCAGCCGACCGGAGTCGACCGAGCATCGGGCATCTGTCCGGGGATCGAGACCAGCGGCTGCTCGCGCGAGTGAGCCATGTCGGGCACAGCGCCGAGCAACGCCCGGGTGTACGGGTGCTCGGCCTCGGTCAGGCGGTCGGCCGCGACCTCCTCGACGACCCGGCCGGCGTACATGACCAGCACGCGGTCGCAGTTCTGCGAGATCAGGCCGAGGTTGTGCGAGATCAGTACGACCGCGGTGTTGTGCTCGGCGTTGATGCCGGCCAGCAGGTCCATGATCTGGGCCTGCACGGTGACGTCCAGAGCTGTGGTGGGCTCGTCGGCGATGAGGACGTTCGGCTCGTTCATCAATCCCATCGCGATCAACACGCGCTGCCGCTGGCCACCGGACAGCTCGTGGGGATACCGCTCGAGCTGGCGCTCGGGGGTCGGCAGGTTCACCTCGCCGAGCCGTCGCCGCGCGGCCAGCACGGCCTCGGCGCGGGAGAGGCCGCGGTGCCGACGCACGCCCTCGATGAGCTGATTTCTGATCTTGACCGCCGGGTTCAGCGAGGACATCGGGTCCTGGAACACCACCGCCAGCGAGGTACCGAGAGTGCGGTCGACCTCCTTGAGCGGCACGCGCTGCAGCTCCGTACCGTTCACCGTGATCCGTCCCTCGACGACGCCGGGGTGCGCGACGAGCTGCGCGATCGCCAGCGCGGTGAGCGACTTGCCGCTGCCCGACTCGCCGACGATGCCTAGCGTCTCGCCGGGCGCCAGGTCGAGCGATACCCCGCGCACCACCTGCTGGCGACGCTTGCGGCCGGACGGGAACGACACGGTGAGGTCGCGGACGTCCAGCACGCCGTCCTCGACCGGTTCGTAGGGATCGTCCACGGTCGGTGGGCCGTCCGCCGTCGCGGTGGCACTGTCGTCGTCGCCGCCGGAACCCGGCCACAGCACCGGGTTGGCTGCGCGCGCCAGACCTTCGCCGAAGAAACCGAAGACGAGTGCGGCCAGTGCGATCGCAATGCCAGGTCCGAGCGCCGCGAACGGCGTGAGGTAGAAGCTCTGGACGCCGGTGGTGAGCATCCGTCCCCAGTCGACGGACGGCAGCTGAACGCCGAGCCCCAGGAAGCTGAGCCCGGCCATGGTGACGATCGCGGCCGCGATCGAGACGGTGGTGGCGATGGCCAGCGAGTCGGCGATGTTCGGCAGGACGTGCCGGACCATCAGGCGGGTCCGGCCGACGCCGACGACCCGGGCCGCCGAGATGAACTCGCGGTCGCGGATGGCGAGGGTGAGCGAGCTGGCGACCCGGGCGAAGGAGAATGACAGACCGATGCCGACGCCCAGCACTGCGCTGAACTTGCCGGGGTCGAGCACCGCGGCGAAGACGATGGCGATGAGCAGACCGGGGAAGGCGATGAGGGTGTCCAACGCGCGCAGGGCGATCATGCGGACGCGCTCGGGCAGCAGCGCCGCACCGGCGCCGAGCGGGATGCCGACGAGGATGGCGATGCCGGTGGCGCCGAGCGCCATCTCCATGGTGAGCCGGGTGGACACCAGCAGCTGGTAGAAGATGTCGTGACCGAGCCGATCGGTGCCCAGCCAGTGGGCGCCGCTGGGACCCTTGTCGCCGTTGACGACGTTGATCGTGTGGGCCTTCTTGCCCCAGATGCTCGGTGCGAAGATCGAGACCGCAGCGATGAGCAGCACGCCAATCGAGCCGGCGATCCCGTTCGCGTTGCGGAAGAACGACTTGATCACCGGCTCACCTGCCTCGGGTCGAGGGAGGCGAGCAGGAAGTCGACGATGGCGTTGGCGAACACGACCGCAACACCGAGGACGAGCACCATGCCCTGGATCACCGGGTAGTCCCGCGACAGCACAGCGTTCACCAAAGTGGTGCCCAGCCCGCGCCGGGCGAAGATGGTCTCGACGATGACGGTCCCAGCGATCAGGTCGGCGAACAGCAGGCCACCGATGGTCAGTGCGGCGGTGACGACGTTGGGCAGGACGTGCCGCAGGTACAGGGTGCGAGCCGGGAGGCGCTTACTGCGGGCGGTGCGGACATAGTCGGTGGCCAGCGCGCTGAGGGTCTCGACGCGGACCAGCCGCAGCAAGATCGCGATGGGGCGCAGGCTGATCGCCAGCACGGGTAGGACGAGGAAGTTGATCCCGCCGGTGCCGCCGACGGGGAAGACCTTCAGCTGCAGCGCGAAGGCGTAGGCAAGCAGGGTGGCCACCAGCAGCTCGGGCATGGCGCCGACGACGCTCGCGATCCCGGTGAACCAGTTCTCCACGTGGCGGTGGCGGCGATCGCGCGTGAGTGCGCCGAGCGCGATGCCGCCGGGAATGCTCACGGCCAGGACGAGCAGCAGCGCCAGCCCCGCGACCTGCAACGAGGCGCCGGCGTTCTGCTTCAGGATGGTGGTCACCGGGTCGTTGGTGACGAACGACCGGCCAAGGTCGCCGTGCAGCAGGTTGCTCCAGTAGGTCCAGTACTGCGTGAGGAACGGGCGGTCGACACCGAGCCGGTGGTCGATGGCCATCTGCTCGGCGCGGGTGGAGGCGGTGCCGCCGATGATGACGCCCGGGTCGCCCGGGATGAGCCGCACCAGCGAGAAGGTGACGGTCGCCAGCAGCAGCAAGATAACGACCACGCTGATGATGCGACGCCGGACGAACGCGACCCAGGGGTTGGTTGCTCGAGGGGCGCGAAGTGGCTCGGACGGAGCTGCGCCGTCGCTGTAGCTCACCTCGGTCATCGCGGACATCGTTTGTATACTGACAATATTTTGGGCGGGGTACAAGGATGAGTTGTCGGCACGTGTCGGCGACCGGGACCGAGGTCATCGTGAACGCAGCCGACGAGACTCGACCGCTCGCCGGAAAGGTCGCTCTCGTGACCGGCGCGAGTCGAGGCATCGGACGGGCGCTGGCGCTCTCGCTCGCGCGGATGGGCGCCGACGTCGTCGTCACGTCGCGGTCGCTGACCTCCTCGACCCCGGGAGTGTCGCTGCGCGACACCGCCGACGCGATCGAGGCGATGGGCCGCTCGGCGTTGGCGGCGCCGGCTGATCTCTCGGCCGCCGGTGGGGTCGGCGCCGTGGCCGATGCCGCTCTCGAGCGGTTCGGCCGCGTGGATGTTTTGGTCAACAACGCGGCCGTCCTCACCCCCGAGGTGTACGAGTCGTTCTGGGAGATGACCGAGGTGAGCTGGCGGTACCAGATCGAGCTCAACCTCACCGCGTGCTGGCTGATGATGAAGGCGATAGCCCCCGCGATGCGGGACCACGGCGGTGGTCTCATCGTCAACGTCACCTCGGGCGCCACCGGTCATGCGCTGCCCGACGGCGTCGTCGTCGACGACGCCGTGCTCGGCGCCGCCTACCCGGCGACAAAGGAGGCCGTGACCCGGCTGACCCGCGATCTGGCGCCCGAGCTGGGGCCGGC
>JAOPVG010000532.1 GCA_025966255.1 Jatrophihabitans sp. | reverse complement strand
GCCGTCAGATGACGGCGAAGCCCTGTACCTCGACGAGCGCCTCGGCATCCCAGAGCCGGGCAATGCCGATGCCGGCCATCGCCGGGTAGTCGCGCCCGACCACGCGCTTCCACACCTCGCCGATCGCGGCCGAGTTCTGCTTGTAGTCGTCCATGTCGACGATGAACACGGTCAGGCTGGCCAGCTGATCGGGACGCCCGCCGGCCGCCGCGAGCGCGGTGAGCAGATTGCCGAGCGCGACCTCGAACTGGGCGACGACGCCGTCGCCGACGATGTGACCGGAGCCGTCGAGGGCGGTCTGCCCGGCCAGGAACACGGTCGTGCCCCGACCGACGACGGCGTGCGCGAAGCCGCGCGGACGCGCCAGCTCCGGTGGGTTCACCCGCTCGACGGTCATGATTGGACGGCCCCTCCGTCGACGTTGATCGCCTGTCCGGTCACCGCGCCGTTCTCGATGCAGAACCATACGGCCGCAGCCACCTCGTCCGGCGTGATCAGGCGGCCGATGGGCTGCTTGCGCTCCAGTGCGTCGCGGGCCTGGTCGGCCGTTCGTCCGGACGCCGCCACGATCCCGTCGATGGTTGCGGCCGTCATGGGCGTGTCGACGTAGCCGGGACACACCGCGTTGACGGTGACGCCGGTCGACGCCAACTCCGCCGCGGCGGATCGGACCAGCCCGAGCACGCCGTGCTTGCTCGCCGTGTACGCGGCGATGTACGGCTCGCCGACGCGTGCGGCCACCGATGCGACGACGACGATCCGCCCGGCACCGGCGGTGCGCATGGCGGGGATGGCCCGGCGCAGGCACCGAAACGGGGCAGTGAGGTTGAGATCGAGCATGCGCTGCCAATCGGCGTCGCCCGTCTTCTCGACCCGGGCCGAGTAGCCGGCGCCGGCATTCGCAACGAGCACCTCGACCGCGCCCCATTCCCGCTCGACGTCGGCGAACAATTGCTCGACCGCGGCGCCGACGGTGATGTCGGCGGGCAGCTCCAGCGTGGGTCCGGCGCAGCTGGCCGCCACCTCGGCGAGCTCGTCCTTGCTGCGGGACGTGATGGCCACGCGAAAGCCCTGCTCGCTCAGCCGCTCGGCAATGGCGCGTCCGATCCCCCGACCCGCCCCGGTGACCAGCGCGATGCGTCCTTGCGGCGGGGTCATGAGCCGAACCCTACGACGCCGACCGAAGCCGCGCGGCCTACCCCGAGGCATGGCAACGCACCTGACGACGCGGGGGGTAGGTGGCGCGTTCGCGCCGGATCAGCCCGGCGTGCACTCGGCGATGATGCCGCTCGGCGGGCGAAGGGTCAGCGCCCGGCGGCGCGGTAGCCCATGACGGCGGCCAGCCCGAGCACGCTGCGCGGCTCGTACGGACACCGCCACATCCCGCCGTGCACCGCCGAGTAGGACTCGTCCTGCCACGGTTCGTCGTGGCGCGGGCCGCCGTCGGTGTGCAGGTCGGCAACCAGCAGCGCGGCCATCAGGGTGTTCGCGGTCTCCGGCTCGAACACCGTGACGCCGAAGCGGTGGGCGGTGGCATAGGCGGCCGCCAGCACCCGGTTCTTGAGCACCGACCGGGTGCGGCTGGGCGGTGCGACGTTCATGGAGACGGTGCTGCCGGAGGCGCGGGCCACGGTTGCCCGCCACCGCTGCAGCCGCTTGGCCAGCGCGTAGTTCGGTCCCTGTTGGCGGACCAGCGCGTCGTGGATGCCTGGGTGCTCATCGGGCGGGTACGGCCGGCGCATCAGCCGCCCGGCCGATAGCGTCCGCACCGGCGCGGCGAGCAGCTTGGCCGGAAGCGACCGGTCCTGGTGGGCCTTCAGGGCGTGCGCGACGGCCTCGGGCGGGACGGCGAAGACGTCCGTCGGCGTGGCGAGAAATGCGAGCGCCAGGTCGGGCAGCTCGGCCTGCAGGTGCACGCTCAGCGCATCAACCGCGGCGCACAACCGCAGGTTGCGCACCCCGTCGGCATACACATAGTTGCCCAGCACCAGCCGACCGTCGCGGCCGCGAATCCACTCGGCCGCGGCCGCGATGTCACTCATGAGGTCCAGCCCGGCGTGCGCCGCGGTGTGCAAGTCGGCGTCCAGGTCACCGATGGCGTCGCCGTCGTGGTCCCGGCCGGTCGAGTCGGGGCCGACCGGCACCAGCAGCGTCCCGGCCTGCTCGCGGGCGGTCGCCAGCACGCGCTCCCACACCTGCGGTAGCGGGAGGTCGAGCGCGGCCACCCGGGCTCCCCACCGCAACAGCGAGCTGAGCGGGCCCATCTCGGCCCCCGCACCGAGAACGACCACCGTGTGCCCGTCCAGGCGCAGCCACTCCGGATTGGCCATCACCAGTCGGACCCGGTCCGCGGCGGACGGTTCCAGGACCCCGGCCGCGATCCAGTCGTCGAGTTGGCGAGCCAGCGCGTCCCCCGACAATCGCGTACCACCCACCGGCAGGCTGAGGTTCGTTTCCGCGGTCCCGGTGCCCTTGATCTCGACGGTCGACAGCGGCGGTCCGGTGCCGTCGAGCGACATCGCGTCGAGCGGTCCCGCGTCGAGGGCCGCCTCCGCGCCGTCGGATCGCCGGTAGCGCAGCTGCCGGTGGATCGAGTGCAGGCCGTCGGACGCAACAGCGATGCTGGCTTCCCGCGACGGCAGGCCGGCCTGGACGAGGCGGCGGAAATGGCTCAGGTAGCCGCTGCGCCAATTGGTCTCGCCCGCAGCGGCGGCGGCCGCGACCGGATCGACTCCACGCAGGGCGTCGGCCACGACGGTGCGACCGAGCGCCGAGCTGCTCGGCCGGCCGGCGGAATCGGGAGGGACGACCACTCCCGTCTCATCGCTGCTCATCGTCGCCTTCCTCGGTTCCGCCCAGCGTCGCACGAATGGGCAGCGATGCACCGCCCGCGCTGCGAGCGGGTGGGAAAGCGGCTCGATCAGGTCAGGCCGACAGCACGACGTCGAGGGTGCGCGGGCCATGGACGCCCTCGACGCGCTGCAGTTCGATATCGCTGGTAGCGCTCGGGCCGCTGATCCACGTCAGCGGTCGGGTGGCGTCGAGGGCGGCGACGGCGTCGGGAACGAGCGCGCGAACCTGGTCGGCGGTCACGACCACCAGGTGGTAGTCGGGCACCAAGGTGAGCGCCCGCGGGCCCATGCCGGGACCGGCGTCGAGCACGATCGTGCCCGTCTCGGCGATGGCCACGCGACACGTGGTGATGACGGCGCTGACGTCGTCGAGCGTCGTCACGTCGACCGGTTCGCGCACCAACTCGATCTGCGGCAGCCAGTCGTCGGGGAAGCCGTCCGGCACGACGACGCGGGTGATGCCGCGCGCCGCGAGCGCGCTCGTGATCGTCGCGGCCACCGACTGGGCGTCGGTGCGGTGCACCGTCGCCCGGTAGTCCTCGACCCGCTCGACGAACAGGTCCACGTCGCCCGCTCCGCCGCCGCGGCGGTAGTCGCGCGGGACCGGCGCCGGCGCGGGGCGGTCGATCAGCGCCGTGCGGATGCGGGCCAGGATCTCCTCACGTGCGCTCATCACGCCACCAGTCGCGCAGCGTCTGCTTCGGCGGTACCGGAAGTTCGCGCGAGGCTGTCCACCCCGACAGCGGCGGGGGCAGCGCGCGTCGACCCCGCAGCAGCCGGCCGACCCGCAGCGTCCGGAGCGCCCGCGTCCACCGCTTCGGCGAGCGCATCGTCCACGCGGCCGTCGCCATGGCGGCCCGCTCAGGCGTGCGGCCCTTCGACTCGACGACCCGGGCCCGCAGGTGGACCAGCATCGTCGGAATGTCGATCGCGACCGGGCAGACGTCGTAACACGCGCCGCACAACGACGACGCGAACGGCAACGTCGGGTTCTCCTTGACCCCGGTGAGCTGCGGCGAGAGCACCGCGCCGATCGGCCCCGGATACACCGAGCCGTACGCGTGCCCGCCGGTGCGCTCGTACACCGGGCAGACGTTGAGGCAGGCCGAGCAGCGGATGCAGCGCAGCGCACTTCGCCCGTCCGGATCGGCGAGCGTGGCGGTGCGGCCGTTGTCGAGCAGGACGAGGTGGAAGTCCTGTCCCTCGGTCGCGCCGGTCCACATCGACGTGTACGGGTTCATCCGCTCGCCGGTGGACGACCGGGGCAGTAACTGCAGGAACACCTCGAGATCGGTCCAGGTCGGGACGACCTTCTCGATGCCCATCACGGTGATGAGCGTGCGGGGGAGCGTGAGGCACAT
>JAOPVG010000076.1 GCA_025966255.1 Jatrophihabitans sp. | reverse complement strand
AAGGACGGCGACCCGTTCACCAACACGTCGAGCGAGGCACCAGCCCCCGGCGGCCCGACGCCGTACACGCTGTCGGCCGAGCACGGCCTGGCCCCCGGCCTGTATCACCTGACGATCGGCGCTACCGACTTCCTACCGGGAACGGTCAGCGTGCGGGTCCCCGCGAACGGGGTCGCCACTGCGCCGCAGCTGAACCTGTACCCGGCCAACACGATCGCCGGCACCCTCGGCGCGCTCGGCCAACTGGACACGGACGGCGCAGGCGGCAAGCACATCAACTGCGTATGGGCGATCCCGAACGGCGACCCAATGACGCCGACGACCTGTCCGACGGACCCCGGCGCCGCCCCGCCCGACCAGACCCCCTGCTCGAGCCTCGGCACGCCGACCGAGAACCTGTCGATCGTGAAGGACGACAACACGTACAGCGTCGGAGGTCTCTGCGACGGCCTCTACAAGGTCTACGTCGTCATCACGAACCCGAACTACGAATCCACGGTGCCGCCGGCGAGCCAAGCGGTCGCCCACGGGCAGACCCTCGACTACTCCCCGCATGTTCCCCGCAAGGGCCGCATCATCCTGACCTTCAAGCGCTACGACCCGTCGACCGGCACGGTCTTAAGCGATCTCGGCAACGTGGCGGTGGCGAGCGTGTCCTGCACCCCGGCGTCGCCGGCGTCGACCGCGCCGACGAGCACCGACGCGTCGGGCAAGCTGATCGTCTCCGGTGTCGATGCCAGCACCTCGGTGACCTGCGTTGCCAGCATCGCCGCCGCAGCCTCGCACGCTGGCAAACCGCTTGAGGGAGCCGTGGCCAACCTCAGCGTCGGCGACGACAACGACAGCGCCGCCACGATCACCTTGACGCAGGGACTCGGCGCTGTCATCGGCCAGGTCGTCACCACCTACGACGAGGGGCAGCATCCGGTCAGAGGCGCGCTGGTGGACGTCACGGGCATCACCGGGTACTCGGGCACGACACCCGACACCACCGGACCCAAGGAGGTGAAGACCAACGACAAGGGCTGCTTCGGGATTGTCCACAGCGACGGCGACCCGCTCGTGACGCCGACCTGGTGTGGCCCGCTGAGCGCGGCCGACGGGACACTCATCACGCTGCCCCTGGTCGGCGCGCAAGCCACCGTGGACGTGCTGGCAACGGATGGCACCGCGGAACACGTCAGCCAGGTCAACCTCAGCACCGCCATTCCGGAGGGTACGACGGCCAACCTGTTCCAGGTCACCCCGAAGCCTTCGAGCACGACCGACCTGACCCTCCAGAGCCTGCAGACCGGCGGACCGGCCGCCAGCCTCGCCCGCGCCACCATCCGGGTCACCGGCACCACTCCGGTCGGCGCCGGCACGGTGACCGTGACGGCGACGAGCAGTGGCAACCTGATCTGGACCGACACGAAGATCGGGTCCGGTACGCAAGCGTGGCCGGGTACCTACCATCTGACGGCGAGCCTCGGCGGGTACATCGCGGCGACCGTGACCGTGAACTGCCCGCTGCCCACAGCGGCCTCGTCGAACTGCGCCATCGCCGACTCGAACGACCCGGAGCCGCCGACGAGCCAGCCCAAGGGCCGCTTCGTCCTCGTTGCCCTCGGCTCACTCACGGGGACGGCGATCGGGCTCGACCCGCAGACCGGAGCCACCCAGGCACTGGCCGGCGCGACGGTGACCGCGACGTGCCGGTCAGGGCACGAGAAGTACCCACTGTTGAAGACGTGCCCGTCGAGCCCGCTGATCACGCAGACGAACTCGGCCGGCCAGTACTTCTTCCAGGACAGCGTCAATACCTTCCAGATGACTCCGGGCAGCTGGCAGGTGGCGGTGTCCGCAGCCGGGTACATCGACACCAGCGCGGGTGCGGTGACGGTGGACCCCGGCGCGAACGACCAGGCGACCATCCAGCTCAACGCGCTGGGCATCCTCAACGGCACGGTCACCGGGAAAGACACGAACGGGGCCAACCTCGGACCGATTCTTGGCGCAACGGTCAACGCGCACTGCGAAACCCGGGCCGCCGGCGCCGCGCAATGCCCGGCCGTTGATCCGCCGGACCTCAAGACCGACAGCGCGGGCCGCTTCTCCTTCACCAACTCGACGACCCGGTACTTCATGCTCCCGGGCAACTGGACGATCACCGTCACTGCCGACGGGTACTCGCCCACCCCGGCGTCGGTCGACATCACGTCCGGCACCAACGACTTCCCCTTCTCGGTGAGTGCGCTCGGCTCGCTCTCGGGCAAGGTGACCGGCCTCGATTCACTGCCGCTCGGCACCGCCACGATCACCTATGTCTTCTGCGGTCCGCACGGGACGACCTGCCCGTCGACCGGCGCGTCCGCGACGAACACCGACCCGGCCGGCCAGTACTCGCTGACCGGCTCCCCGACGACCTACTCACTTGCGCTGGGGGACTGGCAGGTCACCGCGTCGGCGCTCGGCTACATCTCGCAGACGACGGTCGTCAACGTGTCGTCGGGGCCGAACCCCACCAACTTCGCCCTCACCGCCCGCGGCACGCTGACCGGCACGATCACCGGTCTGGACGACGCGCCACTGGTCGGGGCCACCGTGACACTCCATTGCCTCACCGGTACTTCGGCGGCGGCGTGCCCCGCGGCCGACCCGGCCAACCAGCGAACCGATTCCTCCGGTCAATACAAGTTCATCGGCACCGACACCCTGTACGTCCTGACGCCCGGCACGTGGCGGGCCGCCATCTCGGCGCCCGGCTACACGACGAGCGTGAAGACCGATCTGACGATCTCGCCCGGCACCAATTCCTACACCACCACGGTCACGGCGCTCGGCACGCTGAGCGGTCGCCTGACCGGCTACCTCGGCACCGACACCACCTACCCCTCGCAAGCGCTCGTCGGGGCGATGGTGTCGGCCGTCGAGTGCACAGTCACCGATGCGATCACCACCTGCCCCGTCAGCGACGCCGGGGCCAGGACGGCGACCAGCAACGCCAACGGGGACTTCCAGATCGCCGGCACGGGCACGCCGTACGTACTGAATGTCGGCACCTGGAAGGTGACGATCAGCCTGACCGGCTATACGCCCTTCTCGCAGGAGGTGCCGATCGCTTCCGGCCCGAACACGCTGCCGCGCAACTACCTGCTCGTCACGCCGGTGACCGCGGCGGTCGGGATCGAAACGGCGCCGTCGGTCCTGTTCAGCTGCCCGGCCGCGACCCCGGCGTGCGCGCAGGTCGTGCTCACCCGCACCGACACCCGGCAGCAGATCACCCGGACGACGGCGGACACTACGACGTTGCGCTACGTCTTCGCGAACATCATTCCCGCGACCTACTCGGTCACCGTGACGGGTGCCGGGCTGCTCCAGACGACGAATCAGATCACCGTGCTTCCAGGCTCGAGCGCGAACTACGACCTGCCGGTCGGCATCGTGCAGAACACGGTGTCCGGCCAGGTCACCGGTCCGGCGGCGACGAAGACCGCGACCGTGGGCGCCCTCAATGACGTCCCGGTGGAGCTCGGCCACCTCGACCCGGCGACGACGCCGGCCACCTTCGTGGTCGACAAGGGCACGGACGGCAACAACCTGGTGACGTCCACCGCGCCAAACCCGGCCGGGGTGGCGGGCGCGTTCAGCTTCACCACCGTGAAGAACGGCACCTACGTCGCGCGCTACAACGTGGGCTCCGCCGGCCACCCGGCCAAGGACGGCTACGAGAGTGTCGTGAGCACGTCCTTCGTCAACGTCACCAGCGGGCAGGCGACGTCCTTCCCGACGATGCAGTTGGTCCGGATCACCCACAACGTGACGCTGAGCGTCTCCACCACCGTCACTGCCGACAACGTCAGTGGCGCGACCAACGTCCAGCTCGTCTCGCCGGATGATCCGACGTTCACGATCGTGGCGCAGCCGGTCACGTCGTCCCCGATCACCGGTGGCGGGACCAAGTACACCTGGGCATTCAACACGGTGCCCTCCGGTGACTGGCTCACGTCGATCACGCTGCCGGACGGTCACTTCGGCTCGCTCGTCGCCAAGTCCGGCAGCGACTCGCTGGGCTGCAGCACTGGCACGAACATCGCCCCGGTGACCTGCACATCGCCGCCCGGATCACCGGTGACGGT
>JAOPVG010000512.1 GCA_025966255.1 Jatrophihabitans sp. | reverse complement strand
GTCTTCTGCACAGCCGCCATGATTCCGCTCTGCTTCGGGGGCGGGGGACCATCGGTCGCGGCCGAAGCCGCCAGCCCGTCCAGGATCAGCGACACGAGACGGGCCGAACTCTCCGGTGCGTAATCGGCGGTACGCCGCACGACACCAGCGTTGGCCATCATGATCACGACGATGTCCTGCGGCCGGAAGTCAGCGCGGAGCGAACCGGCCCGCTGCGCCCTTCGGATGACGCGGATGAGGTTGCGCCCGGACGCACTGCGCAGCTCCTCGATGCGGTCATCGCTGATCTGGGCGCTCGTCAGCAGGTCGGCCATGCCCCGGTTGCTGGCCTGCATCTCGCAGATCTGCGTCAGGCAGTCACGGACGCCCGCCCACGGATCTTCCGCGGCGGCCGCCGCGCGAGTGATCTCCGCGTACGTCTCCATCTGCTCGGTATAGACCGCGGCGACAAGGTCGCAGCGCGTCGGGTAGTGGCGGTAGAGCGTGGCGTTGCCGATGCCGGCCCGCTGCGCGATCTCATCCAGGGGCGCGTCGATGCCGCGCTCGGCGAACACCTCCAGCGCCGCCCGCTGCAGCGCCGCGTAGTTGCGCTGCGCGTCGGCCCGTCGGGGAGCAATTGCGGCGTTGATCACTCCAAACACTCTACCGGGGACGACTCCACGTTTGCTAGGTTCAACAGCGAAACGGGGAACATTCCCCGGATAAGCGAGATCCAGAGGTCAGCGCATGCGCAACGTCGCGGTAGTCATCAGCAGCACCCGGCCGAGTCGGTTCGCCGACAAGCCGGCCAAGTGGGTCGTCGATCGGCTTCAGAGCGAGGACGACGTCGACGTGGATCTCATCGATCTGCGCGACCATCCGCTGCCGCCGTTCGATCAGGCGGTGTCTCCGGCCTATGCGCAGCGCGATTACTCCACGCCCGAGGTGGCCCGCTTCGGCGAGCGCATCGACCGGGCGGACGCATTCGTGATCCTCGCCGCCGAGTACAACCATGGTTACACCGGCGCGTTGAAGAACGCGATGGACCACACCTTCGTGGAATGGCAGCACAAGCCGGTGAGCTTCGTCGGCTGGGGCGGTGTCGGGGGCGCGCGGGCGATCGAGCAGTTGCGCCTCGTGTCGGTGGAATTCGAGATGGCTCCGCTGCGGCACGCCGTGCACATCCTGCCCGACCTGATGTTGCCGGCCATGCAGGCTCCGGAGCCGTTCGACCCCGCCTTGTTCGCCGCACTCGACGACAAGCTCGACAAGCTCGTCGCCGACCTGCTCTGGTGGACCGAGGCCCTCGCGTCGGCCCGCGCCTACGCCTGAACGTCGCCGTCACTACCGTGGCCGCATGGTCTCGGTCCCTGGACATCGTCCCCCCGTCCTGCTCGAGCTCGATCTCACGTCCGCACCGATCGAGGTCGAGCCGGACGATCTGCTCGCCCGACTGCGCAGCCGGCACCGCCCACGGCTGCGCACCGTGCTGCGCTCCCTGCACGAGGCCGGGCAGGACCGCCACGTCCGCGGGCTGATCGTCAAGGTCGGCGGCGCACCGCTGGCGTGGGCGACCATGCAGGAGATCCGCGACGGCCTACAGGCATTCGCCGCGACCGGCAAGCCCACCGTCGCGTGGGCCGAATCGCTCGGCGAGGGCAACGGCACGGCCGACTACGTCCTCGCCTCCGGCTGCACCGAGATCTGGCTGCAGCCGTCCGGAGAGGTCGGCCTGCTCGGCGTTGCCTCGGAGACGACGTTCCTGCGCGGGGCGCTCGACAAGTTGGGCATCGAACCGCAGCTGGAGAAGCGCTACGAGTTCAAGAGCGCGGCCGACCGCGTTATGCGCACCGAGTTCACGCCGGAACACCGTGAGGCGATCGACCGCGTCGTGGCCTCGACGTGGGACGGCGCCGTGGACGCGATCGCGTCCGCCCGCAAGCTCACGCCTGACACTGTCCGAGCCATCGCCGACACCGCCCCGCTGTCCGCCGCCGAGGCGAAGGCGGCCGGGCTCGTTGACCGCGCCGGCTATCGCGACGAGGTGTACGCCCATCTCAAGGCACGCGTCGGCGCCGACGTGCAACTGATCTTCGCCGACCAGTGGACTCCACCCCGCAAGCCCACCACGCTCGTGCGCCGGTCGAAGGACTTCGTCGCGCTCGTCGAAGGGCACGGCGAGATCGTCAGTGGCCGAAGCAAGACGAGCCTGCGGGGCCGCCAGCTCGGCAGCGACACCGTGTGCGCCGCACTGCGGGCGGCGCGGCAGAACGACCACGCCGCCGCGGTGCTGTTTCGGATCGACTCACCCGGTGGCTCTGCGGTCGCGTCGGACACCATCTGGCGCGAGGTTGCGCTGACCCGCGAGGCCGGCAAGCCGGTCGTGGTGTCGATGGGTGCGCTCGCGGGGTCGGGTGGCTACTACATCGCCTGCCCGGCCGACGTGATCGTCGCGCAGCCCGCGACCATCACCGGCTCCATCGGCGTGGTCGGCGGCAAGGTGGTCATCGCCGACCTGCTCGACCGCGTCGGGCTCACCACCGGCGCCGTGTCGCACGGTGCCCACGCGCGGATGTACTCGCTGCGGGAACGCTTCACCGACGACGAGCGCGCTCGGCTCGCCGCGATGCTTGATCGCGTCTACGTGGAGTTCGTCCAGAAGGTCGCCGACGGACGCAAGATGTCCTACGACGCCGTCCATGCGATCGCCCGCGGACGCATCTGGTCAGGAGCCGACGCGGCCGGCAACGGCCTCGTCGACACGCTCGGTGGTCTGCGCGACGCCGCCGACCTCGCGCGGCAGAAGGCCGGCCTGCGCAGCGACGCACCGCTTCGCCCGGCCGTGCACATCGCGCCGCTCACCCGGTTGAGGCGGCCGAAGTCCAGCGACGATCCCCGGGCCACGGCCACGGCGGCGACGGCCTGGGGCGACCTTGCCGGGCTCGCCGCGGCGCTGGGCCTGTCGAGCAACGGCCCGCTTACCATGCCGTCGATCCGCCTGAAATGAGCGGCACGGCTCGTCCGAGAAGCTGCAGTGGCAACGCTCCGAGCGCGCGATGTGGGAGGCAGTGGTGGACGCCGAACCGCGGGACGACCCGGCCGTGATCTCGATGCGCAACGAGACCACCCGGGTGCTGCCCCGGACGAATCGCGCGCGTCGGGTGCTCGCAAGTGGACGGGCCGGTCAGCCCGCCCCTTAGGATCGCGCCCATGGCTCCGCAGGACGTGACGCGCGTCGGCATCATGGGCGGCACGTTCGACCCGATCCACCACGGGCACCTCGTCGCGGCCAGTGAGGTCGCCTTCCTGTTCGGGCTGGATGAAGTGATCTTCGTGCCGACGGGCGAGCCGTGGCAGAAGTCCGAGCGGCGGGTCAGCGCGGCCGAGCACCGGTACCTGATGACGGTCATCGCCACGGCGTCCAACCCCCGGTTCTGGGTCAGCCGCGTCGACATCGATCGGGCCGGCCCCACCTACACCACCGACACGATCCGCGACATCGCGGCCCTGTATCCAGGCTGCGAGCTGTACTTCATCACCGGTGCCGACGCGCTCGCGCAGATCCTGTCCTGGAAGGACGCCGAGGACGCGCTGGCAATGGCGCACTTCGTCGGCGTCACGCGGCCGGGCTACGAGCTGTCCGACGCGCACCTGCCGTCCGACTCGGTGACCCTGCTCGACGTCCCGGCGATGGCGATCTCGTCCAGCGGCTGCCGCGAACGCGTCGCGGCCGGCCGGCCGGTCTGGTACCTGGTTCCGGACGGCGTCGTGCAGTACATCAACAAGCACCGTCTCTACCGCCCGTAGACTCGGGTGCGCGAGCGAGAGACTCGCGCAACCCCTAGGAGCTGGATGACCGCCACCGACGAGGCTCGGACCCTCGCGCTCACTGCTGCCCAGGCGGCCGCCGACAAGCTCGCCACCGACGTCGTCCTCATCGACGTCAGCGACCGGCTGG
>JAOPVG010000491.1 GCA_025966255.1 Jatrophihabitans sp. | reverse complement strand
ATCGTACGGGCTATAGAGGTCGACCTGCTCAGCACCCTGCCTCCGTTGGCCAACTTCGCGGCGGGCAAGGTGCAGGCGAAGGCGTTGGCCGGCAGCAGCCTGCTCAGCCTGGCTCTCGCGAACGCGGCCGCAGGCCCGAGCACGGCGCCGGCTGCGCCGCCGAACTCGTCCTCGGCGGCGCCGGCGTCGTCGGCGGCGAACACCAACCTTCCGACCGGCGTGCCGGCCGGAGCGGCTGGGCACGGCGGATCGCCGGTCCTGCCCCTGGTGCTGCTCCTGCTCGGCCTGACCCTGGCCGGCGGTGGCGTCGTCTCGTACCGGATGCGCGGAAAGTTCAGTCCTCGCTAGTCCGCAGCTGATCGCAGATCGGCCCGTCATCCGTATCGGATGGCGGGCCGATCTCGTTTGGTTCGGCAACAGGTACTCGATGCCGGCCGGTCTCGGGCATGCTGGTCATAGGCAGCGACGTCGCCGCGCAATCTCATGGGGGGTTTTCGAGATGGGCAATTCCGCCGATATGCCGTGGACCGCGCGCGCCGCCGGACGCATCGGGCACCACGCCAGCGCGATGCTGATCGCGTCGATCGGCGGGGCCGTAGTGCTCGGCATGTATCCGCTGCCCGGCGTCTTCTCGTTCTCGGTGCCGATCGCGCTGTTCGGCTTCGTCCTGCTGAGCTGGTTCCTGATGCGCCAGCACGATCGCCGGCTGTGTGAGCAGTGCATGGCGTCGATGCCGCTCAACCCGTCGGAGGAGGCGGTCCGCTACAAGCGCCGGTTCTGGATGGCGCACACCGGCTCGGAGCCGCGCTTCCTGATCCCCTACCTCGCCGTCCTGATCGGCTCGAACTTCACCACCACAACGGTCGGCCGAGTCGGCTGGGCAATCGTGCAGCTGTCGATGATCTACCTCATTCTGGCCCATTCGACACATCGCCGACTGCAGCCGTGGTGCCCGTGGTGCAGCGACGGCGGAGGCGGCGAACACGTCGACGAGACTCCCCCCGTGCTGCCGAACGACGACCGCCAGCTCGCCTGACCGGGTGCCGCTGTCCTCGCGTCGGACCGGTTCGACGGGCCCGCAGGCCGGTGCTAGTCCGCGGCGCGCGGGCCGGCCATGTCCCAGTCGGGGACGTGCATCTCCCGGGTGAGATCGCGGGCGCGCACCGGCTCGCCGCAGACCGAGCACACGCCGCCGATCTTCAGTTCGTGATCGTGGTGGCGGACCGAGACGGGCGGGGATTCGACGGCCCACCGGTCGCCCCACTCGCGCAGCACCTGCAGCACCGTCCCGAGATCACGCCCCGCCTTCGTGAGGTGGTAGTCCGACCGCGGCGGACTCGCCTGGTATTCGCGCTGCTCCAGGACACCGGCGGCGACCAACTCCTTGAGCCGCGCAGCCAGCCGATCGCGAGGGGCGCCGGTATTGCGCGCGATCTCACCGAAGCGGTGGTTGCCGAAGAGCACCTCGCGCACGATGAGCAGCGACCAGCGGTCACCGATGATCTCCAGCGCGGCCGCGACGGAGCACGGACGTCCGGCGACGGCGGGGACGTCGAGAGGCGCGGGGCTCATCCGTCTAGGTTTGCATATCAAACTGTGGAACGCTAGCTTGACCGTATGTCAGTTGGGGAATCAAACCGGGGTCGCCTGATCGTGCTGGTCGTCATCGCCTCGGCGGTGTTCATGTCCAACCTCGATCTCTGGATCGTCAACGTCGCCTTCGTCGACATCGGCACGAGCCTGAACGCGTCGCTGTCGGATGTCTCATGGGTCCTCAACGCCTACGCGGTGGGGCTGGCGGCACTGCTCGTTCCGGCCGGCCGGCTCGGCGACCGCATCGGCCATCGCCAAGTGTTCCTCGCCGGCGTCACGATCTTCACCGTCGCCTCCGGCGTCTGCGCGATCGCGCCGGACCTGCCCGTGCTGGTCGCGGCTCGCATTGGCCAGGCCGTCGGCGCCGCGGCGCAGCTACCGGCATCCCTGGCCCTGCTCATGGCCGCGGTCCCGGAGGCCTCACGGACAAACGCCGCCCGCAGTTGGTCGGCGGTCGGCGCGGTCGCGGCGGTGTGCGGGCCGGTGTTCGGCGGGCTGCTCGTCACGCTCGACTGGCGGTGGGTCTTCGTCGTGAACCTGCCCGTGGGCATAGCGGCCGTGGTAATCGGGCTGCGCGTGCTCCCGCATCCCGCACCGCGCTCCCGCGAGCCCGTCCCCGACCTGTTCGGCGCCGTCCTGCTGACCGTGGCGGTCGCCTCGCTCACCGGCGCGCTGGTGGAGGCGCCGGTCTGGGGTTGGACGTCGAGCCGGATCGCCGCACTGTTGGCGTTGGCCGTCGTCGGCACCGTCCTGTTCGTGCGACGTTCGATGCGCCACCCGCATCCGCTGTTGGAGCTGCACCTGCTGCGGGTGCGGCGGTTCGCGATCGCCAACGCCGGCACGGTTGCGTTCAGTGCCGCCTTCGCAATCATGCTGCTGTCGAACGCGCTGTGGTGCCAGGAGGTGTGGCACTACTCGCCGCTGCGCACCGGGCTGGCAATGGCACCCGGGCCGTTGATGGTGCCGTTCGTGACGGCGTGGTCGGCGAAGCTCGTCCACCGGATCGGTCTCGGCCCGCTGACGGCTGTGGGCAGCGTGTTGTTCGCGATCGGGCTTAGCTGGCGGATCGCCTTCGCGGGTGAGTCGCCTGACTACCTGCGCGACCTGCTGCCCAGCATGATCATCGGCGGGACGGGCGTCGGGCTGGCGCTGAGTTCCTTCATCGCCGCGGGCGCAACGGCGCTGCCAGCGGAGCGCTCGGCCACCGCGTCAGGCATGGTGAACTCCGGTCGCCAGATCGCGTCTGCGCTCGGCGTCGCCGTGCTGATCACCGTGCTCGGTACCGCGGGCTCGGTCGTGTCGCGCTACGACATCGGCTGGTGGATCGCGGTGAGCCTGGCCCTCGTTGCGAGCGCGATCGGTCTCGGTCTCGGCCCGGTGCGCCGTCCGGCCGTGGTCGCCGCGCGCGAGCGGGCGCGCGAGCTTGCGTGATTGCCGGAGCAGGCACGAGCCCGCAGCCAGGCATGGCTCCGGGGTCGGCTCTTTAGCCGGCGGCAGCTAGATTTCCGGTCCATGGTCGACATTCATCACGAAGGGTTCTGCGCGGCCCCGCTGCCCGTCGCGTTCGCCTATCTCGACAACTACCGAACGGCGACGGATTGGATGTTCGGTCTCGTCAAGTTCGAGCCGGTCGGCGAGAAGGACCACGGCCGGGGCGCGGTGTACGACGGCACGTTCCAGGTGCGGCCGGTCAAGCTGAGCTCGACGATCGAGGTCACCGAGTGGGAGCAGGACACGCTGATCGCGTTCAAGTCGATCAAGGGCTTCAAGAACTGGTCGACGTGGCGGTTCACCGCCGACGGCGACACCCGCACCAGGATCAATGTGGTGTTCAGCTATGAGCTGCCCGGCGGCCTGGCCGGCCGGGCGATGGGCAAGGCACTCGAGCCGATCGTCGCGGTGTCCGTGCGACACAGCGATGAGGCGTTGCGCAAGAACATCGAGGCCGCCTACGCTGCCGCCGGCGGCAAGAGCTAGCCCCTCCGGGCTACAACGCCACGACCACACGACCTCGCTACGCAAACCTCTGCTTGGTGGCCGTGCCGGTCCTGGTCGCGGCCTGATCCTGCTGCTCGCCTCGCAACTTGTCGCAATTAGGGCTTTTCAACGCCGGTTCCAGGGTCCACGCTGTAGCGACATCCAGACCGCTCTCAAGAAGGGACCCCTGTGTCTCGATCGTCGGTGCATCGCCTGATTGGTGTTCTCGCTTTGGTCCTGATCGCCGCGTTCGCGCCGGCCGTCAGCAGCTCGGCCGCTCCCCCGGCTCAGCACGTCGGTCCCGTCCAGCACAACCCGCTGCTGAAGCAGGTGCTCTCCGGCGAGCACGACACCGTCGACACCCCGGCATTGTCGGCCCTGTGCCAGGACTACATCGGCAAGCCGAACCCGTACGCGAATCCGGCACCGAACGTCGACCAGATCGTCGGCGACACAACGGTCACCGCCGGATCGCAGACCGGCTGCAGTTCGGCGCAGAACGAGACCACGATCGCGGTGAACCCGAACAATCCCCGCAACCTGGTGGCCGGCACTAACGACTACCGCATCTTCAACGCGCGGGAGCAGCGCAACGACGGATCGGGCTGGGCTTACACGACCTTCGACGGCGGCCGCACCTGGAAGAACGTGCAACTGCCGCACCTGACGTTCCAGACCGGCGCGCACGGCGCGCTGAGCTACATGGATTCCGCCGGCGACCCGGTCATCGCGTTCGGTCCGCACAACACCGTGTACTACGGCAACATCGCGTTCAGCCGGGCCGCCCCGACGGCGGGCGGCAGCCAGGCAGCGAGCGCGATCGTGCTGAACACGTCGCACGACGGCGGACTGCACTGGTCCGAGCCGGTGATCATCCAGCTCGACGGCGTGACGTCGGCGGGCACCCCGACACCGACGAACTTCTTCAACGACAAGATCTGGCTCGCCGCGGATGCGCACAGTGGCCAGGTGTACGTCACATGGACGCGGTTCACCTACGACTCCGACAACAACTACATCGAATCGCCGATCGTGGTTGCGCCCTCGAGCGACTACGGCCAGCACTTCGCTGGGTTCACGCGACTGGACGTCCCGCTGCAGAATCCGGCCCACGGCCCCGGGCTCGTTCCGTTCTCGCAAGGCAGCAATCCGCAGGTCGGCCGCGACGGCACGCTCTACGTCGCTTACGAGGGCACCGTGTGCGCCACCCTCGCGTGCAACCAGCCCGGCGACCACGACGTCACCGTCGTGGCGAAATCGCGCGAGCACGGACCCGGGTACACCCGGTCGATCGTCGATACGAACTACGACTTCCCGGTGAACCCCGACCTCGGCACCCTCGCGCTCACGCACGAGAACTTCCGGATCAACAGCTACCCGCAACTCGCCTATGACCCGACGCGCGACCAGCTGGCCGTGACGTGGAACGACGACCGCAACGGCCTCTACGACGCGACGACCGGCGCGTCGATCCGGACGAACGGCGACAACGTTGTGTCCACGTCCTCCGACGGCACGCACTGGCGCCGGCCAACGACCGTCGGTACGCCGCAGGACGAGGTGTTCGGTGCCATCGGCGCCTACCGCGGCGTCGTCGCGGTGACGTCCTACACCCGGCACTACGACCCGTCCGGGATCAATCTCGACTACGCGTACTGGACGAGCTCCAGCTCCGATGACCACGGCCGTCATAGTGGGTCGATCCACCGCATCACGACCCAGTCGGAGAACCCGCAGGTGCAGTTCGTGGCGCAGGACGCCCACGGCAACATCTACCAGGGCGTCTTCATCGGCGACTACAGCGCGACGGCGCTCGGTACCGACCTGCGACTGCACCCGTGCTGGACGGACTTCCGCGGACGCCCAGGAGTCACGGCACCGAACCAGGACGCGTACTCGCAGTCGATCTACATCGGTCACCACTGATCGGCGTTGTCGGACGGCTGATCGTCCCGGCCTTCGCCCGCGCCCTGAACCTGCGCGACGCGAAGGGCGGGACGCTCCCGGCCGGGCTGCCGTTGCGGCCGTACCCGCGGGGTCGGCGGTACACGACCACGCATTACAACGTGGTGATCCCGGATCTGCCGGCGCCGCATCACTTCCTGGGCTGCGCGGTTTTCATCGGACGGACCGGCACGCGGGCGTTCGACATCGACCATGCGGTCGCGGGCTCGCCAAGGACCACGGCGACCCTGGCGTTCGGCACGGCGGCCACCGCGCCGCATTGGTTCAGCTCGTACTCGACGGAATCAGACTGCGAACTGCGCGAGGACGGTTCGCTGCTGCGCTTCGGTGACGACCTGTCGATCGCCGGCGAGTTCCCGAAGTTGCGGGTAGTGGCGACGCGTCCGGGTTTCGCACTGGACATCGAGTTGAGCTGCACCGAGCAGATCACCTGGTTCGCGCGCAGTGCGGTCTATGACCACTACGGCTTTCCGGCGCGCTATCGCGGCACGCTGAGCTGGGAGGGCGAGTCACGTCCGATCGAGGGCATCCTCTCCCTGGAATACGCCCGCGCGCTCAGCCTGAGCGCCCTGGTCGACCGGCCGATCCCGCACGCACTCAAGCTGCCTTGCGACTTCTTCACCTACCACGTGCTTGCGCTCGCCCCCGACATGTTGCTGATGCTCACCGACGTGCAGGCGCTCGGCCGATCCGTGCTGACGACGGCGCACGTGCGACAACTCGACGGGGTTGCAACGGGTGACGTCGACGGTGTCTCGTTCGAGGTGCTGGCCACGCGCGGGGATCCGCAATTTGCGCCCGACCGGGCCAGCACGGTGCTGCCGAGCGAGTTCCGGTGGCGGATCACGTCGCGCGGGAGGGTGCGGACGGAGATCATCGGGCGTCCGGACACCGAGCTGATCTACGGACTGGGCCGGGGCTGGATCGGCGGCTACCGGTACGAGGGACACCACGAAGGCAGTCGGATCGGCGGACACGCCTACTACGAGTACATCGATCGCCGGCGCCCGTAGGCGGCGTACGGATGTCTACGGCGTCCCCGGCCGGTTGCGTCCTCTCGTCGCGGTTTGGGGCCGGTGCTTCTAGTTGTGGTCCGCTGCCAACTCGGCCGCCTGGTGCAGCAGCGCGCGTCCGAGAGCCAGCTCGGACGTCACCCGGCCGTGGGACGGCCGGGAGCCGTGGGCGGCTTGGGCCAGCACGATCTTCATCTCCGCGGCCAGCT
>JAOPVG010000467.1 GCA_025966255.1 Jatrophihabitans sp. | reverse complement strand
GAACTCGCGAAGGACGACCGACCCGTGGGTCGGTGGCGTGGTCGGCCAGGACGGCAGCTGCTGCTCGCTCACGTGGCGATTGTCGCTGTGGTCAGCATCCTGTGTCGCTCGATATGCTCATTATCGGCCCGGGTGACCGGATGGGACCGTCCGCCACCTGCCCAGCTTCGGCCGGGTCCTGTCCGAAAGCGGCAAGCCGGCGTCAGCAGTGCACGGCGTTCGTCGTAGACCGCGCGCTAGTGTTCGGCCATGGCTGCGGATGACGAGCAGACGCAACTCTCAGTGCGAGGCGAGGCGCGGGGCGTCGTCGCTCCGGATCAGGCGTCACTGTCGACAGCGGTCATCGCGGTCGAGCATTCCAAGGCTGCGGCTGCGTCCGCCGCCGCAGCGACCTTGAACGAAGTCGTCGCGGAGCTGACTGAGTTGGGCGGCGAGGTTCTGGCGGTTGATTCCGCCCGTCGTCCGCTGACGTGGTCGACCCATTCGGTGCAGACCTACGAGGAGTACGAAGACGACAGAGGACGCGGTACCCCCGGGCGGTCGGGGCGGTACCGGGCCTCGGTGAACCTGCTCATCAGTGTGCGGGACTTCGCGCTGCTCGACGCGGTCCATCGCGTACTCATGCGGCACGACGAGCTGGACGTCCATTTCGTCGAGTGGTCCGTCGACGATGACAACCCGATCTGGGCGGCCGTGCGGGCCGATGCCATTCGGGCGGCGCTGCTGAAGGGGCAGGACTACGCGGCCGCGCTCGGTGGGTCAGTTGTCCGCGTTGAGCACATTGCTGATGCCGGTCTCCTCGGTGGCCAGCCGTCGGGATTCGTGGCTCATGACGCGTCGGGCGCGATGGCGTTGAGCGCTGGTGGCGGAGCCGAGTCGGTGTCTCTGGACCCGGTGCCGCAGGTACTCAAGGCCACGATCGAGGCGCGGCTTGCGGCGATCGTCGGCCCACTGCCGGCCCGCTAACGCTCCGCCAACTCCGAACACTCCGGGAGCTGCCGCTCGTCGATGTGCTCGTCGGCGTGATCATCGACGGCCGGCAGCGCGTCGAGCTGCGCTTGGATCGAGGGCATCTCCTTGACCGGGTAGAAGAACCCGAGCACCTGCTTGAGCGGCGCGGCCACGCCGAGTTTGTTCATCCGCTTGGGCACCGGTGTGCCGGCGTAGCTGAGCTTGCCGTGACCGTGCTGGTCGACCGCGCCCAGTGGCTGGTGGACCTCGATGAACTGTCCGGACGGGAGCATCCTGATGACGCCGGTCTGCACGCCGTGCTCGAGCACTTCTCGGTCGTGCCGCTGGAGCCCGAGGCACACCCGATACGCGACGACGTAGGCGATCGGTGGCGCGAGAAGGACCGCGATGCGCCCGCCCCAGATCATCGCGTTGAGCGACACGTCGAAGGCCCGAGCCATCACGTCATTCGCCCCGGCGAGGAACAGCACGAGGTAAAACGTCAGCGCCATACAGCCGATGGACGTTCGGACCGGCACGTCACGGGGTCGCTGCAGGAGCTGGTGGCGCTTCGTGTCGCCGGTCATGCGAGCCTCGATGAACGGGTACGCAGCGGCCAGCGTGAACATGACGCCGGGAAGGGCCACGGTGCCCCAGAACACCGGCGGGATGGTGTGGCCCCACAGCCGGATCTCCCACGCCGGGAACAGCCGGATGGCTCCGTCGAGGAACATCATGTACCAGTCCGGCTGCGAGGCCGACGACACCGCGGCCGGCTCGTAGGGCCCGAACAGCCACACGGGGTTGATCTGGGCCAACCCGCCGAGCGCACAACAGATGCCAGCCACGATGAAGAAGAAGCCGCCCGCCTTCGCGGCGTAGATCGGGTACACCCGTTCGCCGCTCACTGTGCTCTCCGTGTGCCCCGCGGCCGGGAACTGGGTGTGCTTGAGGCGCACGACGAGGGTCAGGTGGGCCGCGATCAGCACGGCGAGCAGGGCCGGGATCAGTAGTACGTGGGTGATGTAGAACCGGCCGATGACGGCATCACCCGGGAATGGTCCGCCGAAGAGCAGGAAGGACGTCCAGGTCCCGATCACCGGGATCGACAGGACGATCGCGTCGGCGATCCGCAGCCCGGTGCCGGACAGCAGGTCGTCGGGCAGCGAGTACCCGACGAAGCCCTCGAGCGTCCCGAGCGCGAGGAGGGCGATGCCGATCAGCCAGGTCATCTCCCGCGGTTTCCGGAAGGCGCCGGTGAAGAACACGCGGCACATGTGGATCAACATCGCCGCCAGGAACATCAGCGCCGCCCAGTGGTGAATCTGCCGGATGACCAGGCCGCCACGGACGTCGAAGGTGAGGTTCAACGTCGATTCGTACGCCCTGGACATCGTGATGCCCTGCATCGGCACGTACCGGCCGTGGTAGGTCGTCGCGGCCATCGACGGATCGAAGAAGAACGTCAGGTACGTACCCGTGAGCAGCAGAACGATGAACGAGTAGAGCGCGATCTCGCCCATCATGAACGACCAATGGTCGGGGAAGACCTTGTTCAGGTACTTGCGCATGGGACCCGCCACGCGCACCCGCTCGTCGCCCCACGCCGCCGCGCGGGCGATGGTCCCACTGCGGCCTCGACGGTCCGGGGTTGTCGTCGATCCCACTCCGCACTCCCTAGCGTCCTCACCACCGTGTCTCGACCGGCTCGGCCTGCGGGGTCGCGTCGCGATTTGTCACGGCGAGCCCCCTGACACAGCACTAAGACGATTTGGCGACCGCGAATGTGACATCGAGGTGGTCGATGCGACCGGACTGTCACACCACGAGGGGCTGGGACGTCTACGAGTGATGCCGCGGCCCTTCGGCATGTCGATCACGGAAACAGGTTGGACACTAGTGGCGTGACCCGTACCGCGTTGATCACCGGAGTAGGACGCCGACGAGGAATCGGAGCCGGTCTGGCCACAGGCTTGGCGGCCGACGGTTGGGACCTCGTACTTTCGTTCTGGCGACCCTACGACGATCGCCTCGGCCTAGCCGCCGGACCAAGTGATCCGCAGTCCCTAGCCAAGGAACTGAGCGACCTCGGACGCCGCGTGGACCTCGTTCCGGTCGACCTCGCCGACCCCGCCGGACCCGAGACGCTGATCCGGGAGGCGGTCTCCCGGCTGGGTCCCCTCGACGCGCTCGTCATGTCGCACTGCGAGGCTGTCGACTCCGGGCTGCTCACCACGACCGTCGAGAGTTTTGACCGTCACTACGCGGTCAACGTGCGAGCGACGTGGTTGTTGCTTGCCGCGTTCGCTCGCCAGCTGCCGGCAACCGGTGGCTCGGCGGTCGCACTCACGAGCGATCACACCGTTGACAATCTTCCTTATGGGGCCACGAAGGGTGCCCTCGATCGCGTCGTCCTCGCTGCGGCCCATGAGCTCGGCGATCGAGGCCTTCGGGCCAACGTGATCAACCCGGGCCCGATCGACACGGGGTGGATGACCGACGCACTCCGCGACAGCCTTGAGGCCCGACAACCTACTGGCCGGCTAGGGACACCCGCTGACATCGCAGACCTGGTCCGGTTCCTGCTCTCCGAGCAGGGGCGATGGATCAACGGACAACTGCTCCACTGCAACGGCGGCTTCCCCAAGGGGGACCTGCCCGTCTAACCCGTCGCTGTCGGCGGTTGGGTGCGCACCACCAAGTTCACCGGCCCTATCGCCATCGCCGTTCTTGGCCGTGTCCGTGCACGGCATCACGATCCCGCCGCATCACGGTTCGGTGCCGCCAACGGCCGGACCGCGGGCGCAGCCGACGACGGCCGGAACGGCTATTCGAGCTTCTGCCGCAGCTTTCGGTTGTCCTTCGGCACGCGACGTGACCGCTCGTCGTCGATCTGCCTGATCAGTTCCTTGCGGGCCTCGTGTAGCGCCCGGTCGAAGTCGGGGTCGGTGCCGGTCGCAACGAGGGTGGGAAAGCCACCAAGTTTCGCTTCGAGCGTGACCCGCTGCTCAGGGCCACCGCGAT
>JAOPVG010000430.1 GCA_025966255.1 Jatrophihabitans sp. | reverse complement strand
CCTGACGTTCCCACTAGCGGGTAGCCGAGTTGGCCGCTGCCTGGGCAGACAGTGCGATCCCCGCTCGCGATCCTGGCTGAGCAGCAGCAAATCTCGGCTGAGCGGCTCGACCACACTCCAAGGGAGCACCTCATGCGGTGGTACGCGGGTAGGGACATCCTGGCGGCAGTCCGCGACCGCGAGCCGGCGTCCCTGTGGCGGTTGCACGTGCCGGCCTGCCGTCAGGCACTCCGTGACCTGGTGCGCGGGTTTGCGGGATTGGCGCCGGCGTCCGCGAGGCTGGCTCGACGATGACACCTGTTCAGGCCGTGACGGCCCTTGCCGCCTCGCCCCTGAGCGCCGAGGTGCCCGCGCGCGCCCAGATGGCGACCACGCTGGGGTTCCACATCATCCTGGCCTGCCTGGGCATCGCGCTGCCGACGATCGTGCTGATCGCCGAGTTCGTCGGGCTGCGCCGATCCAACCCGGTAGCGATGAAGCTGGCGCGGCGTTGGTCGCAGGCCATGGGCGTGCTGGTTGCGGTCGGGGCGGTCACCGGGACAGTGCTGTCGTTCGAGATGGGCCTGCTGTGGCCGACACTGATGCGCCAGTACGGGGAGGTGCTCGGACTGCCGTTCGGGATCGAGGGACTGTTCTTCTTCCTTGAAGCCATCTTCACCGCGATCTACCTGTACGGCTGGCGGCGGCTGAGCGGCTGGGCGCACTGGTGGAGCGGGGTGCCGATCGCGATCAGCGGCATCTTCGGGGCAATGTCGGTGATCGCGGTCAACTCCTGGATGAACCAGCCCGGCGGCTTCACCGAACGAGGCGGTCGCATCGTGTCGGTCAACCCGTGGCAGGTGTACTTCAACCACGCGGCGACCTACGAGATGCCGCACATGGTCTTGGCCGCCTACATGGTCACCGGGTTCGTCGTGGCCGGGATCTATGCGGCCGGAATCCTGCGTGGTCGTCGCGACCGATACCACTACACCGGCTTTGCGATCGGCTTCGTGCCAGCCGCGATACTCACCCCGTTCCAGATCTTCATCGGTGACACGGCGGCCCGCGCAGTCGCGCAGGACCAGCCGGTCAAGTTCGCCGCCATGGAGTACGTCACGCAGACGTCCAGGAAGGTCCCCGAATGGCTCGGCGGCGTCTATGTCAACGGGCACATTTACGGCGGTCTGAAGATTCCGTACATGGACTCGCTGCTGGTCGGGTTCAGCCCCAATACCGAGGTCATCGGGTGGGACAGCGTCCCCGCGGCCGAGCGCCCGCCGGTCGTGTGGCTGATCCACCTGTGCTTCGACGTCATGGTCGGGTTGGGGTTCCTGCTGCTGTTGGCCGGGCTGTGGGCCGCATACACGTGGTGGCGGAAGCGCCGCCTGCCTTCGCAACGGCTGTTCTGGCTGCTAGGTGCGGTCAGCGGGTTGGCCGCGATCGGCGCCATGGAGTGCGGCTGGGTGGTCACCGAGGTCGGCCGTCAACCGTGGGTGGTCTATCGGCGGCTGACCACCACCGACGCCGCCACCACCAACGGCGGCGTGCTCACCAGCCTGAGCCTCATCATCGTCGTGTACGCGCTGCTAGCCGTCGCAACCATCCTGATCCTGCGAATGCTGGCCCGGCGCTGGCGGCGTAGCGACCTGCGCGAGGCGACCGTTCTGGACGGCGCGGCAGCTCGCCCGCAGGAGCAGGCTGCCACCCGGGCAGGCGCGCGATGGCCACGCTAATCGGGGCCATCCTGCTCGCCTCGATCACCCTGTATGCGGTGCTGGGCGGCGCCGACTTCGGCGGGGGGCTGTGGGATCTGTTGGCCGGCACCACGGCGCGGGGGCGGATGCCGCGCGCGCTGATCGACGAGTCGATCACCCCGGTATGGGAGACCAACCACGTCTGGCTCATCTTCGACCTGGTTATCTTCTGGACCGCTTTTCCGCACGCGTTTGCCGCGGTGATGACGGCCCTCGCGCTGCCGCTCTGGCTCGCACTTGGCGGGATCGTGTTGCGCGGCGCCGGCTTTGCCTTCCGCAAGGAGATCACCCGACTCAGCCTGCAACGCGCGGCTGGCGCAACCTTCGCCTTCTCTTCGCTGCTGACCCCCTTCTTCATGGGCACCGTGATCGGCGCCATCGCCACCGGCCGGGTCCCGGCCGACGCAACCCACGCGAGCCTGTCTGCCTGGACCAGCCCGACCTCGGTGCTGATCGGCTTCCTGTTCGTCTCGGCCTGTGGCTACCTCGCCGCCGTCTACCTTGCCGGCGAGGCCGAACGCCGCTCCGACCGATGCCTGCAGACCTATTTCACTCGGCGGGCCCAGGCCGCCGCGGTTGTGGCCGGTGCGCTGTCGCTGGCGGCGCTCGTCGAATTGCACGGCTCGAACCGGGCAATGTTCGACCGTCTCACCGGGCGCTCGCTCTCGTTGGTAATCCTCGCCGGGGTCTGCGGCCTGGGGGTGCTGGCCCTCCTCGCGACCGGCCGACGAATCGTCGCGCGGGTCGTCGCCGCGCTCGGCGTCGCCGCCGTCGTTTGGGGCTGGGGAGTTGCCCAGTACCCGGTACTGCTTCCCGGCACCTCGGTCACCCTGACCAACGCCGGCGCCCCGAACAGCACCCTCATCGCGCTGGTCGCCCTCGTCGTCCTCGTCGCCGTGCTGGTCGGACCCTCCCTCGTGCTGCTGTTCACCCTCCAGGGGCGGCGCCTACTGGAGGCGGGCGAGGGCGGACCGTGGTCGGTCAACGGTCCGACCGGCCAGACGCAACCGCCGAGGACGCCACTGCAGCCCCCGCGGCCGGCGGGCAAGCCGCCCGGCCTGCTCGCCCTCGTCGCCGTTGCCGCGCTCGTCCGCCGGCGTCAACGGCGCTGAAGCTGGCTCGCGCGGGCCCGGACGCCATCCTCCGAGCAATAGCCCGTTCCGTCACGTTTCAGGCACAGCAGTCCCAGCAACCGACCAGCAGGATCGACGACCGCGAGCCGCCGCCGCCCTTCGCGCAGCAGCGCCGACGTCGCAGCCGCCACGGAATGCGACGGACCGACGGTTCTCCCGGCGAGCGTCCCGAGGTCCGTGACGGGGGTAGAGCGCGCCTGGGCGGCTGCGAGATCCGACCTCTCGATCGTCGTGACCAGCCGTCCGTCCGTCGCGACGACCAGCGCCATGTGCACGTGGTCGTCGCGGAACAGAGCTCGGATGTCCGCCTGCGTTGAGTCGGCCCGGTGGGTCTTCGGGCCGGTCACCATGGCATCGGCGACCGGGCCGCCGAGCACGGTCTGCTCCATTACGAGGTGCTGGCCGACGTCACCGAATATCACCGGCGGCCGCCGGCTGTGATGGCGTGACTTCGACGACGAGATGCTTCGTGACCGGCTGCTCGCTCTGCGTGCTGACGTCGGCGATTCCGCAGAGGACGTTCAGTTCGGGCATGTAGCCGGCCGCGCACCCCGGGGGAATCTCATACGTCACCGCCCGGTAGCCGTAGATGCACCGTTGAGTGCCGTCCTTCGAGAAGCTCGTCACGTCGATGAGGTCGAACTGCTCGAGGCCGCGCTCACGCATGTCGTCCTCGTTCATGAAGATGACGGTGCGCAGACCCTTCAGTCCGCGGTAGCGGTCGTTGTTCGAGTAGATCGTCGTGTTGAACTGGTCGTGCGAGCGGATGGTTGCCAGCAGGAGACGTCCGTCGCCGGGATCGACGTCGTCCGGCAGAGCTGCCGCGGAGAACTCAGCGCGCTCGGACGGCGTCTGGAAGACGCGCTCGCGCGCCAGTTGACGGATGCGAAATCCGTGCGGATGGCGGGCTCGACGGTTGAAGTCCTCGAACCCGTCCAGCACGCGTTCCATCCCGTCCCGGATCCGGTCGTAGTCGGCGACGCACTCCTCCCACCGCGTCTTGCTGTCCCGAAGCGTCGCCTGAGCGAGGCCGGCGAGAATGCTGCACTCCGAGCGCAGCAGTGGTGAAACCGGCTCCTTCATTCCGCGCGAGATGTGCACCATCGCCATCGCGTCCTCGACGGTGACGCCCTGCTCGCCGCTCGCCTGCCGATCCTTCTCGGTGCGGCCGAGGCACGGCAGGATAAGCGCGCGCGTCCCGTGCACGATGTGGCTGCGGTTGAGCTTCGTGCTGACCTGCACAGTCAGCTCGCAGTTTCGCAACGCCTCAAACGTGTAGGCAAGATCGGGCGTGGCGAGCGCGAAGTTGCCGCCGAGGGCGACAAAGACCTTCACGTCGCCACGCTGCATCGCCTGGATGGTGTCGACGGTGCCCATTCCGTGCTCGCGGGGCGGTTCGAATCCATAGACCGCGCCGAGCCGGTCGAGGAAGTCCTTGGACGGGCGGTGATCGATTCCGCAAGTGCGGTTTCCCTGCACGTTGCTGTGCCCGCGAACCGGGGCCGGGCCGGCCCCCTCACGACCGATATTGCCGCGCAGCAGGAGCACGTTCACGATCTCGCGCACCGTGTCGACGCCGTGCTCGTGCTGGGTCAGCCCGAGGCACCAGGCGATGATCACCCGGCTCGAGGCAATGTACGAGTCCGCAAGCCTGCGGATGTCGGGCTCGGCGATCCCGGACTGTTCCACCAGTTCGGACCACTGGGTGGACGCGACCAGCGAGCGGTATTCGTCGAAGCCGTGCGTATGGCGCTCGATGAAGTCGTGGTCGAGCACGGTCGGATCCTTCTCCGCCGCCTCGAACACGGCCTTGGCGACGCCGCGGAGCAGCGCCATGTCGCCGCCGATCCGCACCTGCACGTTCATCGTCCCGACCTTCGTCGAGTGGAAGGTAGCCATGTCGACGAACTCGTGCGGGACGATCGTTCGCCGCGACGCCGCCTCGATCAACGGATTGACGTGCACGAGCGCCGCGCCGCGCCGCTCAGCCTCGGCGAGCCAAGTCAGCATCCGCGGAGCGTTCGTGGCGGCGTTGTCGCCCATTACCCAGATGGCGTCGGCGTTCTCCCAGTCGTGCAGATCTACGGTGCCCTTCCCGCTGCCGATCGCCGCGGTCATTGCCCGGCCGCTCGCCTCGTGGCACATGTTCGAACAGTCCGGCAGGTTGTTCGTCCCGAACTCACGCACCCACAGTTGGTAGAGCCAGGTCGCCTCGTTGCTCAGCCGCCCGGACGTGTAGAACGCCGCTTGGTGCGGACTGTCCAGACTGCGAAGCGCGTCACCGACGAGCGAGAACGCGCCTTCCCAGGAGATCGGCTCGTACTTGTCGGACGCGGGGTTGTAGCTCATCGGCTCGGCCAGCCGGCCCACCGCTTCGAGGTCGTAGTCACTCCAGCCGGCGAGCTCGCTGACGGTGTGTCCGGCAAAGAACGTCCGGTTCGCCTTCGCCGGGCTCATTTCCCACGTCGTGTGCTTGACCCCGTTCTCGCAAAGGTCAAGACGCAGACCGTCAGGGTCGTCCGGCCAAGCGCATCCCGGACAGTCGAAGCCGCCGTCTTGCTGGTTCATGACGAACAGCGCGCGAAAGCCCTCCACCGGCTCGCCTGCCCGCTCCAGCACCTGGGCGACGCTGCGGGCCGCACCCCAGCCGGCCGCGGGATGGTGATAGTCATGTCGGGAGTGGTCACCGCCCGGGACCGGTCCGCGGCCCAGCGCCGGTTGCCCCGGCACCGCGCCCAGCATCCGCTGCTCGGCGTTGGACTTGTCATCGGCGGAGGTCATGACATCGCTCCTGTCAACGGCAGCATCGGTCAAGGCTTGCATCGGAGGGCGGCTCGGCCTACACCGCTAACGGGACCGCTGCTCTACCAGGTAGCCGGGGGGACCGGCCGGCGAGTGTGCGCCATTGCTGCTAACCGGTAGTCCGGTTTGCTGCTGGCCGTGCTGAGGCACCGACTGGGACCGGCAATCCTGGAGCCATGACGAGAGATGCTGTGGCGGTACTCGGGATCGGGATCATGGGCGCGGCGATGGCCCGCAACCTCGCCGCGGCCGGGCTGTCCACGACGGTATGGGACCGGTCGCCGGAGGCGACAGCACCGCTCACGGCAGCGGGCGTGGCGGTGGCGGCGTCGCCGCAGGAGGCGGTCGCCGATGCCCGCGTGGTGATCACCATGCTGCCTACTGCCGAGGCCGTGGAGTCGGTGATCGTCACCGGTCGGGTAGCGGAGGCGTTCGATCGAGGTGCGGTGTGGGCGCAGATGGGCACCATCGGGATTGAGGCGACCACCCGGCTCGAAACTGAGCTCCGCCGGCTGCGGCCCGACGTGACGTTCGTCGACGCCCCGGTGTCCGGCAGCAAGGGGCCGGCCGAGGCCGGCCAATTGCTCATCCTGGCGTCCGGGTCGCCCGACGCGGAACCGGTCGTGCGCCCGGCGTTCGCAGCGATCGGCCGCAAAACCGTCTGGCTGGGTGAGGCCGGCAAGGGCACCGCCATGAAGATCGTCGTCAACGCTTACATGTCCGCCATGATTGAAGCCGTCGCTGAAGCGCTTCAGCTCGCCGGCGACCTGGGTATCGACTCCGCCGCTCTGGCCGAGGTTATCGAGGGCGGCCCGCTCGACGCGCCGATAGCCATCGCCAAGCTCCACAAGATGCAAAGTGGCGACTATGCCCCGGAATTTCCGCTGGAGTGGGCGCTGAAGGACGTCGACCTGGCAGTTGCGTCCGTCGCCGTGGATCGGCTTCCGCTGCTCGAAGCCTTAGCCCGGCAGTGGCGCTTCGCCGTTGACGCCGGCCACGGCCGCCAAGACGTCAGTGCGGCGCGCCTGGCTCTCGGGCTCTGACCGATGCTCAGCCGCGATCCATGGATCGCGGCTGAGGCAATGCGTAAACTTTCCGGGACCCGGCCGCGACCACCCGCTGACCCGGCCGTCAGGCGCTGTGCGCGGCCGCCTCCTCTGGAGTCATTCGGTGAACGGCACCGCGCTGCTCCGGCGTCGCCGCCGCGGCTCTGGCCACTCGCGCCTGCACCGAGGCCGCCCGGTTCGGCGTCGCTGCAACCGGCGGATCGGCCGGTCGCTCGTGGTGCCAGCTCGTGACGGCCTGGTATGCGGCCGCGA
>JAOPVG010000407.1 GCA_025966255.1 Jatrophihabitans sp. | reverse complement strand
ACGACGTAGTTGTCGGCCGTCGTGAACATCGTCTTGGCCAACCCCTCCCACGTCTTCGTGATCCGGGCGACCTCGGTGTCGGTGTGGTCCTTGATCGAGAAGTTCCAGGCCCGCCAGTTCTCGCCCTGGATCAGGCCGAGGGGCTGGCCACCGGATTCCAGCCCGAAGCGGATCTTGCCGAACGCGTTCTGCTGCACGATCTGGCCGATCTCGCGACCGGCCGGATCCTCGACGATGATCCGCGACTTCACGAACTTCGCCGGGCGGGTGAGCGCGAGCAAGGGCGTGCCCTGCATGTCGACGATCTGAAGCTTGTGCGTCATGTACTGGTCGAGCGAGGTGAGGAACCGCGCCGCCTTCTTCAGCCCGCTCTGGCCGACCTCGCGCACGGCGCCGACCTGGCGGGAGTTCTGGTCATAGATCGCGTACTCGTTGTTGAGCTCGAGCAGCTTGGCCTTCTGGTTCACGACCAGCACCGGCTCGTTGAACAGTGAGCCGCCACCCTGGAACGCCGCCACTCCGGCCGAGCCGGCCCGCTGCACGTCGCGCTGCACCTTCTCCGGCGCCCGCTGGACGGTGGGGACGTGCCCCGGCGCGCCGGGCGGGTCGATGCCGGGCCGGCCGTGCGAATTCACGTGCTCGGTCCACTGCTGCCCGTCGAAGTAGCGCTTCTCGTGCTTGCCGGCGGGATCGGCGTACCACCCCGCGGGCGTAGGAGGCTGACTCATGTGGACACCCTATTCGCCTCGGCCCGGGTTCTCGATGCGACGGATCCCGACGCTGTGGCGTTTCGCGAGCTCGGGGTAGTAGACCGGATTCATCTTCACCCAGAATTCGGCGGGAGTGCCGGCGATGTCCTTTTTCACCACGGCCGGAACGCCGGCGGCGAGCACCCCGGGCGGGATCTGCACGCCCGGCTGCACCAGGGACATCGCGGCGATCATCGACCGCGCCCCGATGCGGGCCCCGTCGAGAACTACACACCCGTTGCCCACGAGTGCCTCTTCCTCGAGGACGGCGCCGTGGATCATGCACTGGTGCGCGACGGTGGCGCCGCGGCCGATCTCCGTCGTCACCTCCGGGGTCGTGTGGATCACCGTGCCGTCCTGGACGTTGGCGCGTTCCCGGATCACGATCGGGCCGTCGTCGCCGCGCAATACCGCGCCGTACCAGATCGAGGCACCGGCTTCGATCGTGACGTCGCCGATGATCGTCGCCGTCGGCGCGATCCAGGCGTCCTCGGCGATCGTCGGGCGTTTGCCCTCGTACTCAAAAAGATTCACGGTTCCCCAATCGAGCCAATCGACGCCGATGCCATTTCCCTGTCGCCGATAGCATCGCTGATGAGGCGACGAACCGCGTCGCCGCCATCTGAAGGAGCTCCGGTTGTCCGCCAGCGCCCGTCCCACCGCCCCCGCCCAGACCGTCGCGGTCGCGGCCGGCGAGATGGCGCTCGACGCGCTGCGCGTGGCGGGGGTGGAGCTCACCGGACCGCACGGCGCAGTCGTCGTCCGCGACGCCGACGGCGTACTCCGTGATCTTGCCTGGGCACCCGACTCGGATGCCGAGGTCGAGCCTGTGGCCGCCGATTCACCGGACGGGCTGGCCGTGCTGCGGCACTCCGCGGCGCATGCGATGGCGCAGGCAGTGCAGGAGCTGTATCCGGGCACGCTGCTTGGCATCGGGCCGCCGATCGAGGACGGCTTCTACTACGACTTCTTGCCGTCGCGCCCGTTCACCCCGGAAGATCTCACTGCCATCGAGAAGAAGATGGGGGAGATCATCAAGGCCGGCCAGCTGTTCGTCCGTCGCCCCATCGACGACGACGCCGCGCGGGCCGAACTGGCCAACGAGAAATTCAAGCTCGAGCTGATCGGCCTGAAGTCCACCGCCACCGGTGAAGAAGCCACCGAAGTCGGCGCGGGCGGGCTGACCATGTACGACAACGTCGACGCCAAGACCGGCGAGCGCGTCTGGACCGATCTGTGCCGCGGCCCGCACCTGGCCACCACCCGGCGGATCCCGGCCGTGAAGCTGATGCGCAGCGCCGCGGCGTACTGGCGAGGCAGCGAGAAGAACGAGCAGCTGCAGCGCATCTACGGCACCGCCTGGGCGACCCGCGACGACCTCAAGGCCCACCTCAACCGGCTGGAAGAGGCCGCCAAGCGCGACCACCGCAAGCTCGGGATCGAGCTGGACCTCTTCAGCTTCCCCGACGAGCTCGGCTCGGGGCTGCCCGTCTTCCATCCCAAGGGCGGCATCCTGCGGCGCGAGCTGGAGGACTACGTCCGCCAGCGGCACATCGACGAGGGCTTCGACTTCGTCAGCACCCCACACATCAGCAAGGCAGACCTGTTCTACACATCGGGCCATCTGCCGTACTACGCCGACACGATGTTCCCGCCGATGGACGTCGATGGCATCGAGTACCGCCTCAAAGCGATGAACTGCCCGTTGCATAACCTCATTTACCAGTCGCGGGGTCGCTCGTACCGCGAGCTACCACTGCGGTTGTTCGAGCTCGGCGCTGTCTACCGGTACGAGAAGTCGGGAGTCGTGCACGGCCTGACCCGGGTCCGCGGCCTCACGATGGACGACTCGCACAGCTACTGCACTGCCGAGCAGGCTCCGGGGGAGATCAGGAAGCTGTTGGAGTTCCTCCTCGGACTCCTGCGCGACTTCGGGCTCGACGATTTCTATCTGGAACTGTCGACCCGCGACGATTCCAAGCCCGACAAGTTCATCGGCTCGGACGAAGACTGGGCGCAGGCGACCGCCGTGCTCGAGGAGGTTGCCCGCGAGTCCGGCCTTGAGCTCGTACCCGATCCGGGCGGCGCCGCCTATTACGGCCCGAAGATCTCGGTGCAGGCCCGCGACGCGATCGGCCGCACCTGGCAGATGTCGACCGTGCAGCTCGACTTCAACCAGCCGGCCCGCTTCGAGCTGGAGTACCAGGCCGCGGACGGCACCCGCCAGCAGCCGGTGATGATCCACTCGGCCAAGTTCGGCTCGGTCGAGCGGTTCATCGGCGTGCTGACCGAGCACTACGCCGGCGCCTTCCCGGCGTGGCTCTCGCCGGTGCAGGTGATCGGGATCCCGATCAGTGAGGAGCAGAACGGGTATCTGGACGACGTCGCGCGCCGCCTGCGGGCTCGTGGCCTGCGGGTGGAGGTCGACGACTCGGCCGACCGCATGCAGAAGAAGATCCGCAACGCGCAGCGGCAGAAGGTGCCGTTCATGCTGATCGCCGGCGAGACCGACGCCGATGCCGGTGCGGTCTCCTTCCGCTACCGCGACGGCACGCAACGCAACGCGATCCCGATCGAGACGGCGATCGACGAGATCGCCGACACCGTGGCCCGGCGCAGCAACTCCTCACCGACGGCCGAGCTGTACGGATGACGGAGTCGTCCGACGACTTCGCCGGTGACCCGGACAGTTTCGGCCGGCTGTGGACCCCGCACCGGCTGGTCTACATCAAGGGCGAGAACAAGCCCACGCACGACGGCCCCGGCGACGACTGCCCGTTCTGCGCCGCACCGGGCCGCTCGGACGAGGACGGGCTGATCGTCGGGCGGGGTGAGTCGGTCTATGCCGTGCTGAATCTCTACCCGTACAACTCCGGGCATCTGATGACCGTCCCGTATCGGCACGTCGCCGACTACCCGGAGCTGACCGAGACCGAGACGCTCGAGCTCGCTCAGTTCACCCAGAAGGCGATGCAGGTGATCCGGTCGGTGATGGCCCCGCACGGCTTCAATCTCGGCATCAACCAGGGTCCGGTGGCCGGCGCCGGCATCGCCGCGCATCTGCACCAGCACGTCGTGCCGCGGTGGGGTGGCGACACCAACTTCATGCCGGTCGTCGGCCAGACGCGGGTGCTGCCGCAGTTGCTCGCCGACGCCCGCACCGAGCTGGCCGCCGCCTGGGCCAAGTAAGCGGTTTGCATCCGTACGCGTCGCATCGCGCCGCGAGCGGCGCCGATAGCGACTGCTGCGGATGCAAACCTAGCCAGTAACGTCCGCCCCGTGGTTCTTCACCTGCGCGGCGTGTTCCTGCCCGACGAGACCGAACGCGACGCCTGGGTCGTCGAGGGCCGGCTCACGTTCACGCGCCCGAACGCCGAAGCGCAGACGGTGGCCGACCGCGGCTGGATCATTCCCGGTTTGGTCGACGCCCACTGCCACGTCGGGCTGGCCCCGCACGGGCACGTCGAGGACCTGGACGCGATGGCCGCCCAGGCGTTGCTCGACCGCGGCGCCGGCGCCCTGCTGCTGCGCGATGCCGGCTCGCCCGTCGACAACACCTCGATCCAGGCCCGGGACGACCTGCCCCGGCTCATCCGGGCCGGTCAGCACATCGCTCGGCCCAAGCGCTACGTCCGCGACCTCGGTGTCGAGGTCGAGCCGGACGAACTCGTGGCCGAGGTCGAACGGCAGGCCGCCGCCGGAGACGGCTGGGTGAAGCTCGCCGCCGACTGGATCGACCGCGACCTCGGCGATCTGGCCCCCACGTGGCCCGACGCCGCCCTCAAAGCCGCGATCGGCCGGGCGCACGAGTTGGGAGTGCGCGTCGCGGCGCACGTCTTCGGTGAGGACGCGCTTCCCGGTCTCATCGCCGCGGGGATCGATTCGATCGAGCACGGGACGGGCCTCACCGACGAGCTGATCGCGGCGGCGGCGGCGTCGGGGGCGGCGGTCGTCCCGACCTTGATCAACATCGACAACTTCCCGGCCATTGCCCTGGGCGGGGCCGAGAAGTACCCGAAGTACGCCGCCCACATGCGGGCGCTCTTCGCGACGTCGCGCGAACGCGTCCGGTCGGCCTTCGAGGCCGGCGTGCCGATCTACACCGGTACCGACGCCGGGGGGACGCTGCCGCACGGGCTCATCCGGGACGAGATCCGGGCGCTCGTCGGTGCCGGTATCCCGCAGGCCGACGTCATCGCCCAGGCGTCCTGGCGCGGCCGGGAATGGTTGGGCCTGCCCGGTCTGGGCGAGGGCGCTCCGGCGGATCTCGTCGTCTACGACACCGATCCGCGCACCGATCTCGCCGCCATCCACGACCCTCGGCGGATGCTCCTGCGTGGCGCTGTGGTCGGCTGAACCGCCGTACGATTGAGCGGTCATGTCCGCCTCGTCGCCCGCTCTGAGGACGGACGGACCCAGCCGGTCGGCCGTGTTCGGCTGGCTGCTCGCCGCCTGGGTCTACCTGCTCGCCGTCCTGCATCGCACGTCGCTGGGGGTCGCCGGCCTGCTCGCCCAGCAGCGGTTCGGAATCACGCCCGCGCAGCTGAGTGTGTTCATCTTCCTGCAGCTCGGCGTGTACGCCGCCATGCAGATCCCGACCGGCGTCCTCGTCGACCGCTACGGCCCGCGCCGGCTGCTCGTCGTGGCCGCGCTGGTCATGGGCGTGGCCCAGCTGCTGTTCGCCACGGTGCCCTCGTACCCCGCGGCGCTGCTGGCCCGCGTACTGCTCGGCGCGGGCGACGCGCTCACCTTCGTCAGCGTGCTCCGCTTCGCCGCCACCCACTTCAGCGCCCGCCGCTACCCCCTGCTCGTCGCACTCACCGGAATGACCGGCACCGCCGGCAACGTCCTCGCCACCCTGCCGCTGGCGCTCCTGCTGCACGACGCCGGCTGGACGACCGGCTTCGGCATCGCCGCAGTGCTGTCCTTGGTGGCCGGGCTCGCCGTCTGGGCGCTGCTGCCCGACGCCACGCCACGCCCGCAGTCGGTCCGCGACCTCGGTGAACTGCGCACCGGCGTCGAGAACGTGTGGGCGCGGGTGCGGGTCGCCTGGGCGCTGCCCGGCACCCGACTGGGGTTCTGGGTGCACTTCGCGTGCATGTCGACGGGTACTGCGTTCGGCGTCCTGTGGGGCGGCCCGTACCTGGTGAAGGCGGCCGGGTTCAGCCCGGCGGGCGCGGGCGCGGTGCTGATGTGCGGCGTGCTCCTCGCCGCGGTCTTCGGCCCGCTGTTCGGCTGGCTCATCGGCCACCGTCCGGCCCTGCGGGTGCCACTGGCATTGACCATCTGCCTGCTCACCATTGCCGGATGGACGGCACTCGTCCTGGCCTACAGCGACGTGCCGCCGCGCGGCCTGGTCGTGGCCCTGTTCGTGTTCATGGCCCTGGGCGGTCCGGCCTCCATGGCGGCGTTCGCGCTCGCCCGCGACTACAACCACTCCCGCACGCTCGGCATGGCGTCCGGCGTCGTCAACGTCGGCGGCTTCGTGGCCACGGTGATCATCGCGCTCGGCATCGGCTGGGCCCTCGATATACAGGGCGCGACCAATCCGCACACGCTGCGCTGGGCCGTCCTGGTCGCGATCGGGGTGCAAGCGTTCGGGGCGGTACGCACGGCCGTCTGGTTCCTGCGCCTGCGAGCCCACAACCTCGGCAAGCAGGACCAGGGCGAGCCGGTGCCGGTGCCCGTCGTGCGGCGCCGCTGGGACCTGCCGCGCTGACGGGTTCGCTCAGTCGACGCCCTGCGCCGCGATCACGTCGCGATACCAGGTGGCCGAGTCCTTCAACGTGCGCTTGCCCGTCGAGTAGTCGACATGGACGAGCCCGAACCGCTTGGAAAATCCCCACGCCCACTCGAAGTTGTCCATGAACGACCAGACGTAGTAGCCGCGGACGTCGACGCCCTGCACGATTGCGTCGTGCACCGCGGCCAGATGGCCGTGCAGGTACTCGATCCGATCGGCGTCGTGCACCACGCCGTCCGGACCCGGCTCGTCGAGGAACGCCGCCCCGTTCTCGGTGATCATCA
Organism: Jatrophihabitans sp.; assembly: GCA_025966255.1. Taxonomy (GTDB): domain Bacteria; phylum Actinomycetota; class Actinomycetes; order Mycobacteriales; family Jatrophihabitantaceae; genus Jatrophihabitans. The sequence goes on along the minus strand of JAOPVG010000407.1, from coordinate 7,261 downwards.
ACGGCACGGCGGGATGGTCACGGTGCACCCGTACCAGCAACTCGGTGAGGCTGCCGGGCTCGATGCGCCAGTTCATCGCGGTGTACGGCCCGGCCTGCGGTACCGAGAACGCCCGGTCGGTGCCGGGATAGCGCGCCGGCCCGTCCGGGCCCTGCGGGTCGTTGACCCAACGCGTGGACGTCCGCTGCTCCAGTTCCGGCGTCGCAGCGGCAACGAGCGTCGGGGAGTAGTAGTTCACGCCCAGTAGGTCGAGCGGGGCGTGGATCGTCGCCAGGTCGCCGTCGCGCAGGAAGCCCCAGTCGGTGATGTGACGCAGGTCGTCGAGCACATCCACCGGGTACTGACCGCAGAGCATCGGATCGAGGAAGATCCGATTCGCCAGTCCGTCCACGTGCCGGGCGGCGTCGCGGTCGTCGGCGCGGTCGGTGGCCGGGCGCACGACCGAGAGGTTCAGCGTGAGCGACACCTGCCCGGTCGCCGGCAGCACCGAACGCAGCGCCGCGGCGCCGAGCCCGTGCGCGAGATTGAGGTGGTGCGCGGCCGTGAGCGCCGCCGCGTTGTCAGTGATGCCCGGGGCGTGCACCCCCGACGCGTGGCCGAGGAATGCGGCACACCACGGCTCGTTGAGCGTCGTGATCGTGGGCACGCGATCGCCCAGTGCGGCGCCCACGACCTGTGCGTACTCGGCGAAGCGCAGCGCCGTGTCGCGGTTCATCCACCCGCCGGCGTCCTGCAGTGGCTGCGGCAGATCCCAGTGGTAGAGCGTGGCAAGGGGGTCGATGCCGTGTTCGAGCAGGGCGTCGACCAGCCGGCGGTAGAAGTCCAACCCGGCCTGGTTCACCGTCCCCGCGCCGGTCGGCACGACGCGCGGCCAGGCGATCGAGAAGCGGTACGACCCGAGCCCGAGCTCGGCCATCGTCGCGACGTCCTCGCGGAAGCGGTGGTAGTGATCGCAGGCGATGTCGCCGTTCGTCCCGTCCACCACTCGGCCGGGCTCGTGCGTGAAGGTGTCCCAGATCGACGGCCCGCGGCCGTCCTCGGTCACCGCGCCCTCGACCTGGTAGGAGGCGGTCGCCGTCCCCCAGACGAAGCCGTCGGGGAAGCGGAGGCGCGCCGGGCGGCCTGCCTCTGGCGTGGGTCGCGGCTCGGCTCCGCGCTGCTGCACGGGTCGAGAGTCTAGGCGCCGGCGGCCACCGAGCCGGTCGGGGTCACCCGCAGGTCAGCGCATCTGGCACAATGGCGGGCTGAGTACCGGCCGTAGTGCGGACCCTCTCCCCGCGCCTCGGCCTGTCCATCCGGACGTCCGATCTCGGTGTGTGCCCCACCCCGGGTCTGGCCCGTCCACCTTCACCAAGTCTGGAGTACCCACAAACGTGGCCACGAAGATCAAGCTGATGCGTCTGGGAAAGATGCGTGAGCCGCACTACCGCATTGTCGTCGCCGACTCGCGGACCAAGCGTGACGGCCGTTCGATCGAGACGATCGGCGAGTACCACCCGAAGAACGACCCGTCCGTCATCAAGGTCGACGGCGAGCGCGCCGCCTACTGGCTCGGCGTCGGCGCCCAGCCCACCGAGGCCGTCACGGCGATCCTGCGGGTCACCGGCGACTGGCAGAAATTCAAGGGCGAGCCCGCTCCCGAGCCGATGAAGATGGCCCCGGAGAAGCCCGACAAGCAGGCGCTGTTCAACGCCGCGCTGGCCGAGGTCTCCGGTGAGTCGGCCGCTGATGCGACCACGCCGAGGAAGAAGCCGGCCAAGAAGGCCGCCGAGCCCAAGGCCGAGGCTCCCGAGGCGCCGGCCGCGGCAGACGAGCCGGCGGGCAGCTGACATGCTCGAGGAGGCCCTCGAGCACCTGGTCCGCGGCATCGTCGATCACCCGGACGACGTCCGGGTCGACATGATCGACAACCGGCGCGGCCAGCGGCTCGAGATCCGGGTGCATCCCGAGGATCTCGGCCGGGTGATCGGCCGCAACGGCCGCACCGCCAAGGCGCTGCGTCAGGTCATGAACGGCGTCGGCGGCAAGGGCATCCGCGTGGATGTCGTCGACGTCGATCGTCGCTAGCTCGCGAGTCGTGGCCGAGGACCCACTCGTCACGGTCGGACGGATCGGCGCAGCGCGCGGAGTGCGTGGCGACCTGTTCGTCGAACCGTTCACCGACGATCCGGAAACCCGCTTCGGGGTGGGTTCGGTGCTGCTCACCGAACCCACCGCAGCCGGGCCGCTGACCGTCGAGTACCTCAATCTGAGCGGGTCCAAGATGGTGCTCCGCTTCGCCGGCGTGGCCGACCGCGTCGGGGCCGAGGCCCTGCGGGGCGTGCGTCTGGTGATTCCGGCGTCCGCCCGGCCGCCGATCGACGATCCGGACGAGTTCTACGCCAGCGACCTCATCGGCCTGGCCGCCCGCACGGTCGACGGCACCGAGCTCGGGCCGGTGCGCGACGTGATCGACATAGCCGGCGCCGACTACCTCGTGCTCGAGGTGGATTCGGTGGAACGGCTCGTCCCGTTCGTCGGCGCCGTCGTACCCACCGTCGACATCGCGTCCGGATTCGTCGAGATCGACCCGCCCGAAGGGCTGTTCGACCTATGAGCGGGCCCGACCTGACGCTCGACGTCGTCACGATCTTTCCGGACTACCTCGCGCCCTTGCGCCAGTCGCTGCTCGGCCGAGCGATCAGCCGCGGCCAGGTCGACGTGCGGGTGCACGATCTTCGCCGCTGGACCGACGACGTGCACCGCACCGTCGACGACACCCCGTACGGCGGCGGGCCGGGCATGGTGATGCTGCCCGAGCCGTGGGGCCGGGCGCTGGACGAGATCGCGCCGCCCGGGTCGCAGCCGCAGCCGCGGCTCATCGTCCCGAGCCCGGCCGGCCGGCCCTTCACGCAGGCCGACGCCGCCCGCCTCGCTCAGGAACCCTGGCTGCTGTTCGCGTGCGGACGGTACGAGGGCATCGACGCCCGCGTCGCCGAATATGCGGCGCAGCGGATGCCGGTGGAGGAGATCTCGCTCGGTGACTACGTGCTGTCCGGGGGCGAGGTGGCTGTGCTGGTGATCGCTGAGGCGATCTCGCGGCTGCTGCCCGGTGTGCTGGGAAACGAGCGCTCGGCCGTCGACGACTCGTTCGCGGCCGGCCCCGACGGCCTGCTCGAGGCCCCGGCGTACACCAAGCCCGCAGGCTGGCGGGGCCTGGACGTCCCGGACGTCCTGCTGTCGGGCAACCACGCCGTCATCGCCGAATGGCGGGCCGAGCGGAGCCGGGCGCTCACGGCCGAGCGCCGACCGGACCTTCTCTAGCGGCGCGTTTGGCGTCCGCCCGCACGCCCGCACGCTACGGTGCACCCGCTCGTCGTGCCCCTCCGCTCCTAGGAGACCCGTGCCGTCGCTGAACCGGTCGCTGATAGCCACCTCGGTCGCGGTCGCCCTGGCATTGGCCACGGCCTGCTCAGCCACGACGAACGGCACCGGCGCGAACACCAAGCCGACGCCCGCCACCGGCGCTTCCGCCTCCACGTCCGGCCCCGCTGCAGCGACGACCGGCGCCACGTCCGGCGGGACGCCCACCGCCAGCACACCCGCATCATCGACGCACGCAGTGCCTCACTCATCCGCCCGACCCGGCCCGGGGACGAGCGGCTGCACCGGCGCCCAACTGCGCATTACCGGGCACTATGACAACGGTGGCTCCGCGGCCGGACACCAGCGCGCGATCCTGGTCTTCACGAACATCTCGGCCACCACCTGCACGCTGTTCGGCTATCCGGGAGTCGACGGCATCCCGCCGCGCCCCGGTCCGGGAGTGATACAGCACTTCGCCCGCAGCCTGCGCGGCATGTTGGGCGGGCTGCCCAGTGGATCGGACACGAAACCGACGCTCACCCTGGGCCACGGCACCGCGGTGCACGCCGTCATCGAGGCGAGCAGTGTGCCGAACAGCGCCAGCAACGACTGCACGCCGTTCCAGAACCTCAAGGTGACCGCTCCGAACACCACGATTACCGTGACGCTGCCCATCAACTCGCTACCCAGCTGCACCCCGCAGGTGCATCCCGTGCAGGCGGGCGCGTCCGGCTGAGGGTGCCGCCGCCCGGATTTCGGCCCGCCACGGTGCATGTGGCATCATCGTGGGGTTGCCCGCTGCGCGTCAGCGCGCGGCAGCCTAACCGGGCACCGGGCCTGCGCAAGCACCAGCGCCGCGTCCGGCCAGCCGACAGACACTATGAGATCGAGAGCGAAGCTGCGACATGAACACCCTCGACACCCTCGACGCTGCATCGCTGCGCACCGACGTCCCTGACTTCCGCCCTGGTGACACCTTGAAGGTCCACGTCCGGGTCATCGAGGGCAGCCGATCCCGGATCCAGGTCTTCCAGGGCGCCGTCATCCGGCGCCAGGGCGGCGGCATCCGCGAGACCTTCACCGTCCGCAAGGTCAGCTTCGGCGTCGGCGTGGAACGCACCTTCCCGCTGCACACGCCGGTCATCGACAAGATCGAGGTCGTCGTCCGGGGCGACGTCCGCCGCGCGAAGCTGTACTACCTCCGCGATCTTCGGGGCAAGAAGGCCAAGATCAAGGAGAAGCGCGAGACCGTCGCGCGCTGATCCGGCCGCGGACAGGAGCGCATGACCGACGAAAGCGAGACCGGTGCCAGCACGCCCTCCGGTCCCGCGAGTCCGGGCAATTCGGGCGGGCTGCCTCCTGCTGCCGCCCGGGGAGCCGCGGAACCGAGCGCCTCGAACGCTCCGTCGGGTCCGCCTCCGGGCACTCCCGTCGGTGATCCGGCCGGCGCCGGACCGCCCGCGAGCACAAGTCCATCCCTGGGTACCGGTCCTTCCCTGAGCAAGGGCCCGCGGCACGCCGCCGGCCCTAATTCCCGAGCGGGCGCGAACCCCGCCGTCGCGCCCGGAGCGGAACCATCGTCGGCTGCAGCCTCCGTCCCGCCGCTCGGGACGCCGGGTCCCGGCGATCCGGCCGCTGACGGCGCACCGGTCCCGCCGCCCGGGGAGACCCGCCGGCAACGCCGCAAGCGGCAGAAGGCGGAGAAGCCGCACCGCAAGGCCCCGTGGTGGGAGTTGCCCGCACTGGTGCTGCTCGCCATCGGGATCGCGATCCTGGTGAAGACGTTCGTCGTCCAGCCCTTCTACATTCCGTCCGCGTCGATGGAGAAGACGCTGCATGGCTGCCCCGGCTGCCAGGGCGACCGCATCCTCGTCAACAAGCCGATCTACGACCTGCGCGACCCGCATGGGGGCGACATCGTCGTCTTCAACGCGCCTCCCGGCTGGAACAACGAACCGACGAGCAAGCCACCCAGCAACCCGGTCGTCCGGACGATCCGCGGGTTCGGGCAGCTCATCGGCTTCGTGCCGCCTGACGGCCAGGTGCTGGTGAAGCGGGTCATCGCCACCGGCGGCCAGACGGTCAAGGGCGATGCGCAGGGCCACGTCATGATCGGCACGCAGGGTCCGAACGGACCATTCCGCACCCTCAACGAGCCGTACGTCTACGCCCCGGCGGGCGACCAGGGCCAGGTCTCGTTCGGCCCGGTGACCGTCCCGAAGGGCCGGCTGTGGGTGATGGGTGATCACCGCACCGACTCGGCCGACTCCCGCTACCACTGCACGGCCGGCGGCCCGGAGGGCACGGCCAACGACAGCACCTGCGACCCGACGTCGAGCACGGTCCCGGTCGGCGACGTGATCGGCAAGGCCTTCGTGATCGCGTGGCCGCCGTCGCGGTGGAGCACCTTGGGCACGCCGTCCACCTTCAAGAACGCGGCGCTGGCCGCCGGGCCGGCCCTGCCGACAGCGGCGTCGATGGCCACGGTGCTGCCGATCTTCGTGATCCGCCGGCGCCGCCGGCGCCGCTGAGCACGGGTAGCCTCGGCGGGTCATGACGACGTCGGTATCGAACAGCGGGCTGCATTTCCGGCCGCCTCGCCTCGTCGTGCGCCGCGACGGTCCTCTCGGCGGCTATGAGTCAGCCCTCGGCCGCGCCGGGTTCGAGCACGTCGCGGGGGCCGACGAGGCCGGCCGGGGCGCCTGCGCGGGCCCGCTCGTCGTCGCCGCCTGCATCCTTCCGGGCGGTCGTCGCGGCCGCATCGATGGACTCGACGATTCGAAGGTGCTCACCGCGGCGACCCGAGAGCGGCTCTATCACCAGGTGACGGCCCGGGCGGTCGCCTACTCGATCATCGTCATCCCGGCCGAGGAGATCGATGCGTTCGGGCTGCACGTCGCCAATCTCGCCGGCATGCGCCGGGCGCTCGGCACGCTGACGCCGTCCCCGCACTATGCGCTGACCGACGGATTCCCGGTCTCCGGCCTGGGCATCCCGTCGACCGCCCTGTGGAAGGGGGACGCCACCGTCGCCTGCATCGCTGCGGCGTCGATCCTGGCCAAGGTGACCCGGGACGCGATCATGACCGAGCTGCACGACGAGTGGCCCCGCTACGAATTCGCGCAGCACAAGGGCTACATCACCCCGACCCACGCCGCTGCACTGGCCGAATGGGGGCCTTGTCCACAGCACCGCAGGCGCTACATCAATGTTCGCCGCGCCCTGCGGGACGCAGCGGACATGGGAGAGAATGGGTACATCGGCTCAGGGGAGCCCGTAACGAGGGTGGAGATCGCATGAGCGAGGCTTGCGGAGCGATCCGGCGGCATTGTGTCTCGGCAAGCGCGGCCGGAGTGACGTCATGAGCGCAGAGGACCTCGAGAACTACGAGACTGACATGGAGCTGCAGCTCTACCGCGAGTACAAGGACATCGCCGCTCAGTTCAGCTACGTGGTCGAGACCGAACGCCGCTTCTACCTCACCAACGATGTCGACCTGCGTCCGAAGAACACCGACGGCGAGGTGTACTTCGAGCTCACGATGCGCGACGCCTGGGTTTGGGACATGTACCGGCCGGCCCGCTTCGTGAAGACCGTCCGCGTGGTGACGTTCAAGGACGTCAACATCGAAGAGCTGGACAAGCCGGATCTCTCCATGCCCGAGAAGGGCGACTTCGGCAGCTGACGCCGCGGTGTCCGCCCAGCTGGTCGACGAATCAGACGCCTACCGTTTTCTGGAGCGGCTGCGGTGGAACGGCGCCCCACCGTCGTGTCCGCACTGCAACGCGACGGGACGCTGTTACTTCCTCGCACCGGCGGACGGACGTTCCCGGCCGACCCGTACCGGTGCGCGGTCGCAACGCCGAGTCTGGAAGTGCGGGGCCTGTCGCCGGCAGTTCTCGGTGCTGACCGGAAC
>JAOPVG010000400.1 GCA_025966255.1 Jatrophihabitans sp. | reverse complement strand
GTGCGGCTCCTTCGAGGCGATCCGGATTGCGGCCGGTGAGGATGACCTGCGCACCTTCGGTCCGGGCCCGTCGCGCCGTCTCGAAGCCGATGCCGGCGCTGCCGCCGATCACCACGACGGTCTGTCCAGCAAGTTCCGGCTCGCGTTGGGGAGTGGGTGGGGGTGTGGTCACGATTGCTCGCTAGGTGAGGTTGGCCATCTGGGCGTACATCGCTTCGACCGGCCGCGGCCGGTCGGCGATCTGCATGCGGAGCGCGGTCAGTGCGGTGTCGTAGATACTCGAGAAGCTGGGGAAGGGTTGAATCGTGTCGCTAAGCACCTCCAACGGGATCCGGGCCCGGATCGCGAGCGTCGCCTGCTGCATCCATTCACCGGCTTCCGGTCCGAGCGCGTACGCGCCGGTCAGCCGCTGGCCGTCGCTGAGCACGGTAAGGAACCCGTTGGACTCGGCGTAGGCATGCGTGTACGTGGCTGTCTTGGGAACGTCGGACAGTGCAGCGGTACCGCTGTATTGGGCCTCGACTGCGCCCACGGCCGCGGCCTGCGGATCCGTATACGTGACTCGGGGAACGGCATCGTAATTGGCCGGTCGTGCTTCCCCGGCAATGTTCGCCGCGACGACGTCGCCCTCGTATTCGCCGACATGGGTCAGCGGCCAGATGCCGTTGACGTCACCGATCGCCCACAGGCGCTCGCCGGCGCGCAGTTGGTCGTCCACGTGGATGCCGTGCGGGTCGGCAGTGACGCCGACGGTTTCGAGACCGATGCCGTCGATCCGCGGACGGCGACCGGTTGCCACGAGGAGTCGGTCGCCGCGCAATTCCGTACCGCCGTCCAACTGCAGCACGAATTCATCGCCGTCGCGCAAGGCGGAGGCGGCGTGCATGCCCAGCATCACCTCGATTCCATCGCGTCGCAGCGCCTCGCCGAGCGCCGTGCCCAGTGGCGCGGCTTCGCGTGGAAGCAGGCGGTCGGCGCCCTCGACGATCACCGTCTCTCCGCCGAGGCGGCGCACGACCTGAGCGATCTCGACACCGGCCGATCCGCCGCCGAGAACCAGCAGACGGCGTGGCACAGCCTTCATGCTGGTCGCCTCGCGGGTGCCCCACACATCCTCGAGCCCGGCGAGTCCGGGAACGGGGGGCACGATCGGGTCGGAGCCGGTCGCCACGACGACGTGCTCGGCGGTGTGCCGGACGCCAGCCACCTCGACGACGCCCACTCCTGCGAGTCGGCCCGTTCCACGCAGCAGATCGATCCCATGCGCCGCCAGCCAACGTTCCTGCCCGGCGTCGGAATAGTTCGACACCATGAAATCCCGCCAGGCGAGCGCAGCCGCGACGTCCACCCCGGCGTTCGCACCTGCATCCCGTGCACCCTGCACCGCCTCACCAGGACGCAACAGCGACTTCGACGGAATGCACGCCCAGTACGAGCACTCGCCGCCGACCAGTTCACGCTCCACCACGGCGACGCGCAGCCCTCGCGCAGCCAAGGCCGCCGCGCAGTGCTCTCCGGGTGCGCCGCCACCGAGCACGATCACGCCGTAGTCGGTCATGTCGGCAGCTCCTTCCCAGCCTGCTCGGCGACCATGTACGCGGCGTACCAGCCCGGCCAGTCCGGATCCGCCTCGCCGATCCGCTTCTCGTGCTCACCATGTGCGACGGAGGCGCGCCGCATCGCATCGGCCAGGTCACCGACAGATGCGAACGACGTCCCGCTCGACTCGATGCGCCCGGAAGCCGGGTCGTGACCTCCTGCAGCAGCCAGGTATTGCCGTCCGGGTCGCTGAACGAGGCGAACGAGCTGTAGCTGTCGGCCGAGCGTCCACCGAGGTGACCGCTCGCGCCCGGGCGGAACTGATCGCCCGGCGCGGACGGGTGGAAGACCTCGGTCACCTCCACACCTCGCGCGGCCAATGCCAAGCGGGCAGTCTCGATGTCGGCGACGATCAGATACAGGTTCTGCACCGATCCCGGTGCGGCCGAGGTCATGTTCACGCCGAACTGAAGGGAAGCGGCGGACCCGGGTGGCGTGAACTGGACGACCCGGAATCCGTTGTCGAAAGCGAAATCCGCGTCGAGCCGCCAGCCGAGGCCGCCGTAGAAATCCTTCGCGCGGTCCACGTCCGCGACCGGGATGATCACCACCTCGAGCTTCAGGTCCACCCCCGTCGGTTCCGCACTCCCGTCTGCGTGGTCACTGCGGTCGCCAGTCGTGTCGGTCATCGGACCCCCTGGGTCGTGTCAGGAATGAAACTCTTGCGGTTCACCGAGGTCATCCGTCGAAGGGGTCGCATTTGATCATCGGATGTCGCCTTTCGTAGCGTCTGTGGTCAGCTCGTTGAGGTCGCACCGGGGTCGCTCGGATGCACCGCCAACGGCGTCGTCTGCACCGTCGTCCAGCTCGACATCGGCAGTGAGTCCAGAATGGCGCGCATCCGCAGCTGATCCGCGGCCCGCCACAAGCCCAGCGCGCGTGGCTGCCCCGCCGCGGCCGGCAGCTGCCACAGCCGTACGAGCGCCCGCTGGTCCGCGAGTTCCTCGGCGCGAACCGCCTCCCGGGCGGTGACGGCACTGACCTCGTCCGGCCACGTGTCCTTCGGTATCCGGTACGTGAACACAGTGAAGAACTCCGGCAGTTGGGCCCGCGGTGCCCGACGCTCCGGCGCGGGATCGTTCGGGTGCGGCGCCAGGGGCGTCACCTCGTCGTGACGCCACACGCGGAGCGGCATCGATGCCAGCGTCTTCTCCAACTGCTCCCCGTTCTCGCCCGAGAACAAACCAAGCGTGCGCCACTCACCAGGCTCGACCGGCGGCCGCCACAACCGCAGCAACAGGCCCTGCTCGGCAAGGTCGTCCGAATGGGCGGCCTCGCGCCGACGCACGTTCGCAACGACGTCGTCGCTCGTCCCCGCCGGCACCTGCGTCGTCATGGTGACCAGAAATTCCATCGTTGCCGCCTCTCCGCGGCGCAACTCGCGCCGCCGGCGCGCTGCCGATCCAGTGTGCTCGGCAACGGGTCACAGGTCGAGGACCAGTTCGTTTCGGGGCTGCGAGCAGCAGATCAACGCGCTTCCCTCGGCCGGCGGTTCGACGGGGTCAGGGCTGTATCGGAGCTCGCCCGCGACGATGGGTGTCTCGCAGGTGTGGCAGACGCCGGTCCGAC
>JAOPVG010000344.1 GCA_025966255.1 Jatrophihabitans sp. | reverse complement strand
CCGCTGCGCGCCGGCAGTGACGCCGCGTTCCTCGGCGGAGTCATCAACTACATCCTCGAGAACGAGAAGTACTTCGCCGACTACGTTGTCGCCTACACCAACGCCGCGGCGATCCTGCGCGAGGACTACCAGGACACCGAAGACCTCGACGGCGTCTTCTCCGGCTACGACCCGGACACCGGCAGCTACGACAGCACAACCTGGGGCTACGAAGGCATCGACGAGTTCGCGCCCATGGGCTCGCCGACCAAACACGAAAGCCAGCGGACCCGGCACGGTCGGGCACCCGGCGACGAGATGGGCTCCCGAGGCGCATCGCTCGCTCACGGCGAGCCGGAACGCGACGAGACGCTGCAACACCCCCGCTGCGTCTTCCAGGTGCTCAAGCGGCACTACGCGCGGTACACCCCGGAGGTCGTCGCCGAGATCTGCGGCGTGCCGGTCGATGCCTTCACCCGGGTATGCGAGGCGGTCACCGAGAACAGCGGTCGCGACCGCACCACTGCGTGGGTGTACTCCTTGGGATGGACGCAGCACACCGTCGGCGTCCAGTTCATCCGCACCTCGGCCATCGTCCAACTGCTCCTGGGCAACATGGGCCGTCCCGGCGGCGGCATCATGGCCCTCCGCGGGCATGCGAGCATCCAAGGTTCGACCGATATCCCCACGCTGTTCAATCTGCTGCCGGGATACCTGCCGATGCCGAAAGCCGGCGTGCACGACACGCTCGACGACTACATCGCGACGATAACCAGCCCATCACAGAAGGGCTTCTGGGCGGACGCACGCAAGTTCATCGTCAGCCTGCTGAAGTCGTACTTCGGTGACGCGGCGACCGCCGAGAACGATTTCGGATTCGACTACCTACCGCGCCTGACCGGTGACCACGGCACCTACCGAACGGTCATGGACATGGTCGACGGCAAGGTCGAGGGTTACATCTTGATCGGGCAGAACCCGGCCGTGGGCTCGGCGCACGGCAAACTGCAACGGCTCGGTCTGGCGAACCTCAAGTGGCTGGTCGTCCGCGATCTGCGGCTCATCGAGTCGGCGACGTTCTGGAAGGACGGGCCGGAGATCGGGACCGGCGAGCTGCGCAGCGACCAGATCGGCACCGAGGTGTTCTTCATGCCCGCGGCGTCGCACGTCGAGAAAGCCGGGACGTTCACGCAGACTCAGCGGATGCTGCAGTGGCGGCACAAGGCCATCGAGCCGCCGGCCGATTGCCGCAGCGACCTACAGTTCTTCTTCCAAGTCGGCCGGAAGTTGCGAGAGAAGCTGGCCGGCTCGACGCTCGACCGGGATCGGCCGCTGCTCGACCTCAATTGGGACTACCCGGCCGACGCGCAGGGCGATCCGGACCCCGAAGCCGTGCTCAAGGAGATCAACGGCCGCCACCTCACCGGGGAGAAGGCCGGTCAGCTGCTGGGCTCGTACCTCGAGATGCAAGATGACGGATCGACCAGCGGCGGCTGCTGGATCTACTGCGGCGTGTACGCCGACGGCGTCAACCAGGCCGCGCGTCGCAAGCCGGGGCGGGAGCAGTCGTGGGTGGCGCCGGACTGGGGCTGGGTCTGGCCGGCCAACCGACGCACCCTCTACAACCGCGCCTCCGCCGACCGCGACGGCCAGCCGTGGAGCGAGCGCAAGGCCTACGTGTGGTGGGACGAGCAGCAGCACAAGTGGACCGGTCACGACATCGCCGACTTCGAGGCGACCAAGCCGCCGTCCTACCGGCCGCCGGAGGGTTCAGGTGGCATCACAGCCCTCGCCGGTGACGACCCGTTCATCATGCAGGCCGACGGCAAGGGTTGGCTGTTCGCGCCGGCCGGGCTGCTCGACGGCCCGCTCCCGACGCATTACGAGCCGGCCGAATCACCGGTGCGAAATCTGCTGTACCGACAGCAGTCCAGCCCGGCGCGTCAAGTGTTCCCGCGCAAGGACAATCCGCAGAACCCATCTCCGCCCGACCCGGCGTGGGACGTGTTCCCGTACGTGTTCACGACCTACCGGCTCACCGAGCATCACACCGCCGGCGGGATGAGCCGTTGGTTGCCCTACCTGGCCGAGCTGCAGCCCGAGTTCTTCTGCGAGGTCTCGCCTGAGCTCGCGCGGGAACGCAACCTCGAACACCTCGGCTGGGCGACCATCGTCACGACCCGCACCGCGATCGAGGCGCGGGTGCTCGTGACCGACCGGGTCGTGCCGCTGACCGTCGGCGGCAAGACCGTGCATCAGGTGGGCCTGCCCTATCACTGGGGCGTCGGCAGCGAGGCGCTGGTCACCGGCGATTCGGCCAACGACCTGCTTGGCGTGACCCTCGATCCGAACGTGCACATCCAGGAGTCGAAGGTGGCAACGTGTGACGTCCGACCGGGTCGGCGACCCACCGGACCGGCGCTGTTGCGCTTCGTCGAGGAGTACCGGAGCCGAGCGGGAATCACCCCGCAGACCGGCAACACCAAGCGCACACCGGAGGCGTGATGACTGAGCTGTTCGGGCCGGATCCGAGCGTCGCGTCAAGCGCCGGCTGGGCCGACCCGCCACCACGGAAGGGGTTCTTCACCGACACCTCGGTGTGCATCGGTTGCAAGGCGTGTGAGGTTGCATGCAAGGAATGGAACGGCGTCCCTGACGACGGCTTCAACCTGCTCGGATCGTCCTACGACAACACCGGCGCGCTCGGCGCCTCCACCTGGCGACACGTGGCCTTCATCGAGCAACCGCGACGCAGCGGCAACGAGCAGCAGTTCTTCAGTGAGCTCCCGGTCGGCCCGTCCGCCACCGATGCGCTCAACCGCGCCGGCGACGCGGCGCTGTCGGGCGACCGCAGCGCCCTCGGCACCAACACCGAGGCGGTAGCGATTCAGGCGGTTCCGCCGACGGAGCTTCCCGAGTCGGGCGAGCCCCGCGACGAGATCCGCTGGTTGATGTCGTCGGACGTCTGCAAGCACTGCACGCACGCCGCCTGTCTCGACGTCTGCCCCACCGGCTCGCTGTTCCGCACCGAGTTCGGCACGGTCGTCGTGCAGGACGACATCTGTAACGGCTGCGGCTACTGCATCCCGGCCTGCCCGTTCGGAGTGATCGATCGCCGCACCGGCGATCCCGGGACCAAGAACGTCGGCATCGCCCAGAAATGCACGCTGTGCTACGACCGCCTCGAGTCCGGTCACCTGCCGGCGTGCGCTCAGGCCTGCCCGACCGAATCGATCCAGTTCGGCGACCTCGACGAACTGCGGGTGCGGGCGCAGGCGCGGGTGGATGCGTTGCACGAAGCCGGGGTGAGCAGCGCCCGCCTCTACCTCGACGACCCGAACGACGGCATCGGTGGCGCCGGGGCGTTCTTCCTTCTGCAGGACGATCCCGAGGTCTACGGGCTGCCCCCGGACCCGGTGGTGACTACTCGGGACCTGCCGCAGATGTGGCAGCAGGCCGGCCTGGCGGCGGTGAGCCTGCTCGCCGGCGCGGTCGCTGCATTCGTGGGACGGAAGCGATGACCGAGGTCAAGCGCCGGCGTCGCGCCCGTGGTGGTGGCGGTGACGGCGCGCCGGTTGTACCGGACGCGAAATTCTCCTCCTACTACGGACGCCCGGTACTCAAGGCGGCGCCATGGGAGAAGGACATCCCGGCCTATCTGTTCCTCGGCGGGCTCGCGGCCGGTTCATCGCTGCTCGCCGCCGGTGCCGATGTCACCAACCGACCGGCGCTACGCCGCAGCGGTCGCCTCGGCGCGCTCGGGGCAATCACACTCAGCCTGGCTGCCCTGGTGCACGACCTGGGCAAACCGTCCCGATTCCTCAACATGCTGCGGGTGGCGAAGCCGACCTCGCCGATGTCGATGGGCACCTGGATCCTGTCGCTGTACGGGCCGGCCGCCGGCGTCGCCGGCGCGGCCGAGCTCGTGGCGCTTGCACCCCGGTGGATCGATCGGTTGCTCCCGCGCTGGGCGCGCTGGTTGCTGACCGTCCTGTCCACGCCGGCCGGGTTGTCGGCGGCGGCCATAGCGCCGGCGGTCGCGTCCTATACCTCGGTGCTGCTCGCGGACACCGCAACGCCGTCGTGGCACGAGGCGCGCCGGGAGCTCCCGTTCGTATTCGTGGGGTCGGCGGCCGCGGCCTCGGGCGGGCTCGGCCTGCTCGCAGCGCCGCTGGCTGAGGCCGGCCCGGCCCGCCGGCTGGCCGTCACGGGGGCCGTGGCCGAGCTGGCCGTGTCCAGCCGGATGGAGCGATCGATGGGGCTGGCGGCGGAGCCGTTGCATCAGGGCACGGCCGGGACGCTGATCCGGGCCAGCCGAGCGCTCACCGCGACGGGAGCACTCGGTGCGCTGGCCGGATCGCGCAGCCGGGTCGTGTCCGCAATTTCTGGTGCCGCACTGCTCGCGGGTTCCGCCTGCACCCGCTTCGGGATCTTCGAAGCCGGGCAGGCATCGGCTCGCGATCCCAAGTACACAGTCGTTCCCCAGCGCAATCGGATCGACGCCGCCCAGTAGGCGCTGGTTCGGCGGCGGTCCAGGGCCGACCCACCAACGCCGACCGAGGATTGATGTTTGAGGGACCGTCCACGTCAGCCCTTCACCGCGCCGGCCGTGAGCCCGGCGGAGATGCGGCTCTGGAAGATGACGAAGAGGACGACCACGGGCAGGGCGGTAAGCGTCGCCGCCGCCATCAGACCGCCGTAGTCGGCACCGTGCGTCGGACTCGACTGGAACTGCAACAGATAGACCATCAACGTCTGTTTGGTGTTGTCGAGCAGCAAGGTATTCGCGATGACGAATTCGTTCCACGCCAGGACCCAGCCGTACACGCCGGTCGCGACGAGTCCGGGCCCGACCAGCGGCAGGATGATCTTGTAGAACACCTGCCACCGAGTGCATCCGTCGATGAGGGCGGCCTCGTCGAGTTCCCGCGGAATGTTGGCGATGAAGGTGCGAAGCGTCCAGACCGTGAATGGCATCGTGAACATGAGATACACGATGATCACGCCGAACAGGGTGTTCTTCAGATGCGCACTGTCGAGCAGTAACGACATCGGAATGGTCAGCGCGGTAAGGGGAATCATCTGCACGATCAGTACGGCGACGATGAAGACCTTGCGACCGGCGAAGCGGAAGCGGGCGATCGCCATCGCCCCGAAGAAGCCCACGACGATGCTGATCAGGACCGTCGACAGGGTGATGACGAGACTGTTCAGCAGGTCGTCGCGGAAGATCGGATCGGTGAGCACACCGGCGAACCCGCTCCAGGTGAAGTGATGGGGCCAGAACAGCGGGACGAGGCGGTTGATGTCGGAGCTGGTCTTCACCGACGTGATCAGCATCCAGAAGATCGGGAAGCCGAGGACGGCCGCGACAAACAGCGCCACGGCGTTCCACGTTCCGGTCGCGGCGGCCTTGCGGCGGTTGCGGGGGCGCCTCGGTCCAGCCGGCGAAGACGTGGTGCCGGACGTCGCCCCTGAGGTCGGCTGCTCCTTGAGGGCGGTCATTCGGCATCACCGATCTTGAACAGCTGGCGCACGTACACGACCATCACCAGCAGCAGGGCGAGGATCATCAGCACGGCCAGGGTCGCGCCGGTGTTGTAGCGGCTGCTGCTGACGCCCTGCGAGTACATGAAGATGCCCAACGTCTGGTAGCCGGGCTCGGGGTGGCCGTTGCGCATGAACCAGATCTGGTGGAACACGCCGAAGTCCCAGATGACCGACAGCGTCGTCAGGATGACCAGCAACGGCCTGAGGAACGGCAGGACGATGTGCCGGAAGGTCGCCCACGCGCCGGCTCCGTCGCAGCGCGCCGCCTCGAGCACGTCCTGCGGGATCTGGGTGATGCCGGCATGCAACGAGATGGCCAGCAACGGGATCGCGCCCCACACCACCACAAGGGTGATGACGGCGAGGCCCTGCGTCGGGTCGGCGAACCAGTCGTGACCCTGCATGTGCACGCCGGGCAGTTTGTCGAGCACATAGTTGACGACACCGAACTGGTTGTTGAACAGCCAGGCGTAGATCTGGGTCGACACGGTCGCCGGCACGGCCCAGACGAACAGCAACACCGCCGTCAGAATGACCCGGGCCCACTTCGACACCCGGTTGAGCAGCACGGCGATCGCGATTCCGAAAACCAGCGTGAGGGCGACGTTGACGGCGGTGAAGATCAGCGTGCGCTCGAGCACCGTCCAGAATGTCCGCGACGTCAGCGCGTCGACGAAGTTCCGCAGGCCCACCCACGGCGTCGTTCCGCCATTGCTGAACAATGCGCGCTTGCTCGACTGCTGCTCCTGCAGCGATAGTAGGATGACCTTGACGAGCGGCCAGACGACAACGAGCGCGAGGACGATCAAGGCCGGCGTGATCAGCAGGTAGGGAACGTTCCCGCCGCGACGCAGCGACCCGCCGCGGCGCCGGGTGAGCGTCGGAGGTAGTGAACTGCCGGTCGCGGTCATCGCGACATCTCCTGCCTGCAACAGACGCGGCCAGAGCCGATCGTGGCGGTAACCAAGGCCGACGCCGGTCTGCGGAATGGACCGACGTCGGCCTTGCCGGCTATTGCTAGTTGGTGCCGTTGAGGATCTTGCCGAGCTGATCGTCCGCCGTCTTCGTCGCCGCGGCGATCGTCGACTTCTTGGTGGCGATCGACTCGAGCATGTTCTGCAGCACGTTGCCGCTCTCCACATTCGCCCAGTTCGGCGTGTTCGGGACGAACCAGGTGTTCTTGGCCGCCTCACCCGTCGACTGGTTGGTCTGTGACTGCTTCTCGTACACGCTCAACAGCGAAGTCGTATTCGGGATCGCGAACTTGGCCAGCTGCGTCTGGCTCGTCGTGTCGGTGTAGTACTTGATCCACTGGGCACCGAGGCCCGCGTTCTTGGCCTTGGTCGGTACAGCGAGATCTGAGCCGCCGAGGAACGACGGGGTGTACTTGCCGGCCGCAGTGCCCGGGAAGGGGAAGGTCGACAGCTTGCTGGCGAGGCTTGGGTTCCCGGTCTTCGGCGCGGTGACGGCACCGACCTCCCAGCCGTTACCGGCGATGGCAGCGATGTGGCCCTGAGCCATCTGGGCGTCTTGCGTCGACTCGTCGCTCGTCGCGCCGCCGACCGAATAATCGGTCGCTATCTTCTGCCACTCGGCGAGGCCGGCCTGCGCTTCCTTGCTCGACAGTGCGCCCAGCCACTTGCCGCTCTTCTGCTCGGCGATCTTGCCGCCGGCACCGTAGACGAGCGACATCGCGGCGTACCAGTACTTGCCGGGCATGTAGAACGCGGAAAAGTTCTTGTCGCTCGAGTTGGCGGCCTTCACCTTGTCGAGATCGGCGTTGAGTTCGTCCAGCGTCTTCGGCGCAGCTGTCACGCCGGCGGCGTTCCAGATGTCCTTGCGGTAGATCACGACCCGGCTGCCCGCGTAGTAGGGGACGGCTTGCAGCTTGCCATCGGGCGACGTGCCCGACTCGGCGAGGCCGGTAAGCCATGAACTCGAGTTCTCGAACTTCGACTTGTCGGCGCTGAGGTCGGTGAAGGCGCCGGCCTCGATGTACGAGGCGGTCTGGGTGTTGCCCAGTTCGACGACATCAGGAATGCCGCTGCTGCCGGCGAAAGTCGAGTCGAGCTTCGTCGTGTAGTTCGACCACTGCTGCCACTGCACGTTGACCTTCGCGCCGGTCGCCTTCTCGAAGCGGGAGGTGGCCTGACTGACGACCGCCGGCCAGCCGGTCTTCGCATCGCTCTGCAGCCAGACCGTGATGTTCTTGCCCTTGCCGTCGGTGCTCAACTGCGAGTTGCCCGAACCGCCACCGGAGCCGGACGAGCTACAGCCACTGACGGCAACGGCCATGGTCGCAGCGAGGGCGGTCACGCCCAAGACGGTGCGCTTCACAGTGCCTCCACAAGAAGTGTTGTGGCCGGGGCTGCCCGCGACCGGATTGGTTTAGACGACTCGAAGTATTGGGCTAGACCAATCTGCTGTCAAGAGGTGGGCGCGCCTTTACTGTTGCGACGTGTCGTCGCCCAGCGCGGCGCGCAGCGAGGCATGCTCGGCGGCGCGGGTCCGCGCGGAGTCGGCATCGACGCCGAGGACGAGATGCAGCACGGCGGCGCGGGCGCTGTCGCCGCAGGCGCTCAGTGCCGCCTCGGCCGTACCGAAGTCGCAGCCGGCGATCTCGGCGACGATGCCGGCCGCCCGGCGCCGAAGCTTGGCGTTCGCGGGCTCGACGTCGAGCATGAGATCGCCGTGCACCCGTCCCAGCCGCACCATCGCCGCGGTCGTGAGTGCGTTGAGCGCGACCTTCTGCGCGGTACCCGCGGAGAGCCGGGTCGAGTCGCGCAGCACCTCGGGACCGACCTCGATCTCGATGGCGACGTCGGCGAGCGCGCCCAGGGGTGACCCGGGCACATTGACCACGGCAATAACGGCCGCTCCGGCCGCGTGCGCCGCCTGGCCGAGGGCGAGCGTGTACGGCGTCGACCCGCTCGCGGCGACGGCAATCAGCACGTCCGCCCCGGTCAGTGCGATGTCCTCAAGATCGCGCTGCGCGCCCGACAGGTCGTCCTCGTCATGGTCGGTACTGGCGGCACCACCGGCGACTCGGGCCACCACAGCCGAGCGGGGCAGGCCGAAGGTGCCCGGCAACTCGGCCGCCTCGGCGACCGCGATCCGGCCCGACGTCCCCGCCCCGACGAACACGACGCGACCGCCGGCCCGGAGCTGATCGGCCACCAGGTCGGCGCCGGCCGCGATCCGCTCGTGCACCGCCAGCGCTGCGGGGACGACGCGCCGTTCGGCCTCGAGCAGCAGGTTGACGACCTCGGTGGTGGGCAGCAGGTCGAGGTCGCTCATGCTCTACCTCCTGCAGCGAGGGTATGGGCCGCGGCCCGTAACAGCCCGGGCGCGATGCCGCGCGTGCGGACCACCGGAACGTCCGCTATCTGGGCCGGCCAGCCGCAGTCGACGACGACCGCGCGGCGGTGTCGCTTGGCGGCCTCGATCATCGGCAGCTGCCAGACGGCCCGTTGCGGATCGCGAACTACGAGCACGAGGTCGCGATCGTCACTCAGGTCGACGGTCTCGTCGGTGCGGACGACCTCGGTCCCGGCCATGAGATCGGCGAGTGGTTCGCCCACCGACCAGGGCAACAGTCCCGACGCCATTCCGCCCGGGGTGCGGCACTCGATGACCAGCGGGTGGTGCAACTCGGGCAGCCGGCCGACCACCTCGAGGCAGCGTGCGGCGATGCCGTGGTCGGGCGCCGGTACCTCGGTTACGCGCGGCGGCGTGGCCAGCGCGGCCGTGCGCCGGGCGGCATCTTCGAGACGCTCGCGGGTAAGCCGTCCGTCGGCAAGTGCTGCGCTCACCGCGGCCGGGATGGCGGCAACCAGATCCGGGTAGTCGAGGGCGCCGGTCTCGATGGTGTCGGCCCCGGCGATGAGGGCCTGGACGAATCCCTCGACCAGCCCCATGGTGCCGGCGAGTGCGCGCATCTCGAGGGCGTCGGTGACGACGGCCCCGGCGAAACCGAGTTCGCCGCGCAGCAGCCCGGTGCTGATCGGCGCGCTCACGGTGGCCAGTACCGACGGGTCGAGCGCGGGGACGACGAGGTGGGCGGTCATCACGGCGCGCGCGCCGGCGGCGATCCCGGCGCGGAACGGGGCCAGCTCGACCGCGTCGATCTCGGCGCGGGTGCGATCGAGTACGGCGACCTCGTGGTGCGAATCGGTCCGGGTGGCGCCGTGGCCGGGGAAGTGCTTGAGGCAGGCGGCCACGCCGGTCGACTCGATGCCGCGTACGGCCGCCCCGACCTGCCGGGCCGCGACGTCACTGTCGTCGGAGAAGGCGCGCAGGCCGATCACCGGATTGAGCGGGTCGACGTTGACATCGGCCACTGGGGCCAGGTTCAGCGTCACGCCCGCCTGCGCACAGCGCGTCCCGAGGTGGCGGTAGACAGCCTCGGTCGCCGACAGGTCGTCGAGATAACCGAGGGCGGCGGCGCCCGGGGAGCTGCTGCCGCGCACCGTGTCGAGCCGGGTGACGTCGCCGCCCTCCTCGTCCAGGGCCAGCACGATGTCGTGTCCGGCGGTTTCGCGGAGCTTCGCGCTCAGCGCGGCAACGCCCCTCCCGTCCCCGAGGTTGGAGCCGAACAGCACGACGCCACCGAGCCCTTCGGCGAGCGCGTCGAGCAACCATTGCGGCGGTACCGGTCCGACGAAGCTGAGCAACAGGCACGACAGCGCGAGGCGACGAATTTCCCGTTCGGATTGCTGCACCGCACCTGCTCGGTCTCGAATTGGACTAGACAACTTTGAGCATGTCGTGCTCGCTGGTGCCTTGTCAATCGTGTAAACCAATGTCTACAGGGCTCGACAGTGCGATGGAGGTTTCGGTGGTCGTGGTGGCGAGTGAGCGGGCAGCGTCGCGCGAGCCGAAGTACTACCTCGTCAAGCGGCACCTGCTCGATCTGATCGCCGCGCTTCCGCCTGGCACCCTGGTCCCGACCGAGCGGGTACTCACCGTCGAGCTCGGCACGTCGCGTACGACCGTGCGGCGAGCGCTCTCGGAGCTGGTCGGTGAGGGTCGATTGGTGCGCCGGCACGGATCGGGCACCTACGTGGCCGAGCCGAAGATCACTTGGCCGCTGCAGATGACGAGCTTCACCGAGCAAGCCTCGGCCAGCGGTTACTCGACCAGCACCCGGCTGCTCGAAGCGACCCGTACCCGCGCCGACGAGGGCATCGCGGCCCGGCTCGGCCTTCGCGTGGGCGCGTCGACGTATTTCATCGAGCGGTTACGCCTCGTCGACGACACGCCGATGGCGGTCGAGACGTCGCACCTGTCCGCGGCCCGCTTCCCGGGCCTGATCCCCGAGCTGCGCAAGAAGTCGTCGCTGTACGGGGTGCTTGCGGAGAACTACGGTGTGCAGCCGGTCGAGGCCGAGGAGACGATCGAGACCGCGTCGGCGTCGCCGCGCGAGGCCGACCTCCTCGGCGTCGACACCGGCTCACCGATCCTCCTCCTGGGCCGGCACAGCTTCGACGTCGACGGCCAGCCGATCGAGTACGTACGCAGCTGGTACCGCGGCGACCGCTATACGTTCGTCGCCCGCCTCTCCGCGCACCGACAGGAGTGAGTACTGACGGCGCGCCTCCCGCAAACTAGCAGAACGGAATGAACTGTTCCGATGCTATTCTCGGGTCATGTCGGACGTCGTCGGACCACTGAGCGGCCGCCGCGCCGAGGCTGCGCGCAACGACGAGCGGATCCTGGACTCGGCCCGCGAAGTCTTCCTGGCCGACCCCGGCGCGCCGATCTCGGCGGTGGCCGCCCACGCCGGCGTCGGCATCAGCGCGCTCTACCGCCGTTACGAGAACAAGGAGCACCTGCTCCAGGCGCTCGCACGGGACGGTCTGACTCGGTTCAAACGCGAGCTCGAGATCGCATTGGCCGACACCGGCGATGCGTGGACGTCCTACACGCAATGCCTGGCCCGGGTCCTCGACGGGCAGAGCCAGGGGCTCGCTCAGCGCATCGCCGGTTCCTTCTCCCCCACGCCCGAGCTGACCGCCCTGGCCACCGAGACGGGCGAGCTCTACACCCGGCTGCACCGCCGCACCCAACGCGCGAAGGCGCTGCGCAAGGACGTCACGACCGCGGACGTCGTGCTCGTCCTGGAGCTCCTCATGATGGTCGACCTCGGCGGGCCCGACCGAGCGAAGGAACTGCGGCGGCGCTACCTCGCGCTCGTGCTGCAGTCGCTGCACACATCCTCGAGCGGACCGATACCCAGCGTGCTCCCCGGCCCACCTGCGTCCGAAGCCGAACTCGGCGCTCGGTGGACCCGGTAGCAATCGGGCGACCGACCGCGACTTCCCAGCCGGCTACGGGAGGGCGGCCTTCACCCGCTCCGCCGTCATCGGCAGCGTTCGCAATCGGGCTCCGCAGGCCGCGAAGACGGCGTTACCGATCGCTGCGGCCATCGTGCCGATGGCCGGCTCGCCCGCGCCGAGTACCGGCTGGTCGGGCCGGTCGACGAGGATCGTCTCGATCGGGGGCACCTCGTTGAACCGGATCACCGAGTAGGCCGGCGCGGACGTCCCAGGAGGCGCCGCCCATAACAACGTTGTGATCGCGTCGCCGGCGTAGTGGACCTCCTCCTTGAGGGTGCGGCTGATCCCCTGGATCACGTTGCCCTCGATCTGGTGGCGCAGCCCGTCGGGATTGATGATCAGTCCGCAGTCGTGCGCAACCACCACGCGCTGCACCGAGATCTTGCCGCTGGCCGCGTCCACCGCTACCTCGACATAAGTCGCGACGTATGCGTTCACCAGCTCGTACTGCTGGTACGCGACTCCCGCACCGACCCCGTTGCCGCCGCGCGGACGCGACCGCCACGCGGGCTTGATCGCGTCCAGTACGGAGAGGGCCCGCGGGTCGGTGAGCGAGTCGAGCCGAAGCTGGAACGGGTCGAAGCCGCCCGCGAGTGCGAGCTCGTCGAAGAACGACTCGTTGGCGAACGTGTTCGACAGCCCGCCGAGCGAGCGAAGCGACGACGAGCGCGGCAACAGGTGCACCAGCGGCGTCGCCGGAGTCGCCGACGTCGGTCCGGTCGTGACGAAGCTCTTCACCAGATGGGCTTCCATCCGTTGGTTCGCGAACGTGTACGTGACCTCGCTATTTCGCCCGGACGCGTCGCCGGCACTGCTGGGCAGCGGGTCGGGCAGCTTGCCGATGAACTGGCCGGCCAGCAGGGTGCCGGCGTTGGTGGCACTCGGCCGGCTGCCGTGCGTGGCCGCGTAGATGGTGTGCATCCAGGCCGTGATGCCGGCGCCGCTCACGACGCCGCGCATGTCGTGGGCCTGCGCCGGGCCGAGCGGCTCCCAGCCGTGCTCGTTCTGCCGCGTCCACTGGACACGCACCGGTTTGCCGACGATCTGCGAGAGCAGGGCGGCGTCCGCTGCGGCGTCGTCGGCACCGTTGTGCCCGTAGCAGCCTGCGGCCTCGGTATAGAGGACGCGGACGGCCGGGGCACTGATACCGAGCAGGCCGGAGATCGCGCCGCGCAGATTGTTGACGCCCTGCGTCCCCGACCACACCGTTGCCTGGATGCCGGACGCGTCGGGCGCCGGCCGGACGTCGGCCACCGCGCTCGATGCACCGACGGCGCCGTGCATGTGGAACGGGCTGAAGTAGGACGCCTGGTACACCTTGGCGGCGGAGGCGAAGGCAGCGTCCACGTCGCCGGTGTCCAGTTCGACCGTGGCCTTGTACTGGTTCGCGGGATCGCGCAACGCGGTTGGCAGGCTGGCTTCGTTGACCAGCGCGGGGCCCGGCGTCCAACTGACCGTGATGCCGGTCGTCGGGTTCGCGGCGCGAGCTGCTGCCCATTCCGACGTCGCGACCACCCCGACGAAGTTGCCGATCTGCACAACGCGGACGAAGCCGGGGATGGCCTGGGCGCGGTCCACGTTGCCGATCGAGTTGAAGTTCGCGTTGCGGCCCGACGGACGGACTACGCGGCCGTGCAGCATCCCGGGGACCGTGACGTCGGTGGTGTACCGGAACTGCGCCGTGAGCTTGGCCGGGAGGTCGACGCGATCGGCATCGGTACCGACTATCCGGTAGTCGACGGGTGCGACCTGCGGAGCCGAAGTGTTGAGCGGCAGGACGGTGTTCGTCCCACGGAGGAGCTTCCGGTAGGACACGCTGGTTTCCCTCTGGGCGATCCGGAAGCGCCCTTCGTGCGCGACCAGCCTGCTCGGGTCGACGCGGAGGTAGTGCGCAGCCAGGTTCAGCAGCGCGGCGTAGGCGGTGGCGGCCGCCTGCCGCAGCGTCACTGCGCCCTGCTGCAACGTCTTGCTACCGGCGGTGAAGCCCTGGCTCGGGACCAGCACCGTGTCGCCCTGCACGAACTGCACGTCGCTCATCCTGAGGCGGAGTTCCTCGGCGACGATCTGGGTGAGCGCCGTCTGCACGCCGGTGCCGAGTTCGACCTTCCCGCTGTAGACGGTAGTAGCCCCGGGCGTCAGCACAAGCCACGCTTCGGTGGTCGACGCGGGCGCGGTGGGATTGATGCGAAGCAGTCCGTTCGGGTTCGCGGCCTCGGCGCGGTCGAGGCCGCCTAGCAGGGTGAATCCGACGACGAGAGAGCTGCCGCCGGCGAGGAAGCTGCGGCGCGAGACCCGCGCGGTCACTTGACCATCTTCCCGGCTGCGGCGCAGATCGCCTCGACGATGCGCGGGTGTGAGCCGCACCTACAGATGTAGTTGAGCGTGGACTCGGGTGTCGCACCCGATAGATAGTCGGCGACCTCGCGCGGCTCCGGCACCGAGCGGTTTCCGGTATCGATGCGCCCCTGGAGCCAGCCGAGGGCGCCCATAACCATGCCGTTGACGCAGAACGCGCACTGACCGGCCTGCTTGTCGAGGAACGCTCTCTGCAGCGGATGCAGGTCGTCATCGTCGTCGGTGGCCAAGCCGTCCAGCGTGCTGACATCGGCTCCGTCGGCGACCGACGACAGCGGCGTGACGCACGAGCGGACGATCTTTCCGTCCACGAGCACGGTGCAGGCACCGCATTGGGCCACCCCGCATCCGAACTTCGGTCCCTGCTGGTCGAGTTGTTCGCGGAGCACGTATAGCAATTGTTGGGAGTCGTCGGGTACGGAAACCTTCCGCTTCTTGCCGTTCAGCCTGATTGTCTTCTGTCCCATGTGCCGCTCTCCCAAGATCGAGTTCGGCCGAACGGTATCAACAGAGAGACCCGACTTCGACTGATCTGGCCAGTCGTTGCCCAAAGGTGACGTCTGCCGGGTTGGCCCGTTCTCCGTCCGCCGGGATCACCGCACGATCAGTACCTGCTCCCCGCGCGGGACGATTTCGCCGATCACCGGCGCCCCAGGGATCTCCCCGACGAGCAGCAGCCCACCGCTGGTCTGGGCGTCGGCCAGGAGCAACAGCTCGTTCTCCCCGACGGCCGACGTCAGATGCGGGCGCACCCAGTCGAGGTTGCGCTTGGTCCCGCCGCTGACGTAGCCGGCCTGCAAGGAATCCCGCGCGCCGTCCAGGTACGGAACGGCGGCCGCGTCGATGACCGCCGACACCCCCGAAGCGCGCGCCATCTTGTACAGATGCCCGAGCAGGCCGAACCC
>JAOPVG010000040.1 GCA_025966255.1 Jatrophihabitans sp. | reverse complement strand
CGGCGACGGTGTCCGGGCCCTCCATCTCGATGGCGATGTCGATCTGGTCGGCCGCCCAGCGACCGAACGCTTCGAGGTCGTCGCCGTGCTCGGGCGCCCGGTAGAAGTTGGTGTTCGCGGCCTTGTGAGCGCCGGGCACGAGCGGCTCGAACCACTTCTTGGCGTCCGGGATGCCGGTGATCGACAGCGCGCCCTGCGGGGTGCCGTGGTAGGCGATGGAACGACTGATGACCTTGTGCTTCATCGGCTTGCCGACGAGCTTGAAGTACTGCTTCGCGAGCTTCCACGCGGTCTCGACAGCCTCGCCGCCGCCGGTGGTGAAGAAGACCTTGTTCAGGTCGCCCGGTGCGTAGTTGGCGAGCCGGTCGGCGAGCTCGATGGCCGGTGGGTGCGCGTAGGACCACAGCGGGAAGAACGCGAGGTCCTTCGCCTGCTTGTACGCGGCCTGGGCCAGCTCCTCGCGACCGTGGCCGGCCTGCACCACGAACAGGCCGGCCAGCCCGTCGAGATAGCTACGGCCGCGCGAGTCGAAGATCCGGGCGCCGTCGCCCCGCACAATCGTCGGGACCGGGGAGTCGGCGTAGGAGGACATGCGGGTGAAGTGCATCCACAGGTGCTCGCGCGCGTCGGCGGAGAGCTTGTCGTCGTCGTAGGTCTTCGGGCTGGTCTCGATCGGTGCTGTAGTCACTTGGTCCGTTGTCCTCACGCGAGCGCTTAGCGCGCGCCCCAGTTGTAGGTCTGTTTGACGAGCTTGAGATACAGGAACGATTCGGTGCTCATGACGCCGTCGATCGTGCGGATGCGCTCGTTGACGAGCCGCAGCAGGTGCGAGTCGTCCTCGACGACCACCTCGGCGAGCAGATCGAACGAGCCTGCGGTGACGACGATGTAGTCGACCTCGTCGATCTTGGCCAGCTGTTCGGCGATCTCCTCGACGTTTCCGGTGGCCCGGATCGCGATCATGGCCTGACGGGCGAACCCGATCTGCATCGGGTCGGTGACGGCGACGATCTGCATGGCGCCGCTGTCCACGAGCTTCTGCACCCGCTGCCGCACGGCTGCCTCGGACAGGCCCACGGCCTTGCCGATGCTGGCGTAGGGACGGCGGCCGTCTTCCTGCAGCTGCTCAATGATCGCCTTGGAGACGTCGTCAGGCCCGCCGCGCGGAGTCGGAGTCACCTGTCGAACACCTCCCCTTTCCACTCACGCGACGAAGGATTTCGTTGCCTAGACCGTATCAGGCAACGAATATCGCATTGCGACGGTCGGTCCGGTCAGCTCGAGCTGACCGGCGCCAACGGCTCGTCGTCCGGCACCATCGTCTGGGTGTGGCGGTTCAAGGTCTCGCCGCGGAAGAAGGGTGGCGCGATCGCACGCCACACGAACATCAGGACCAGGCCAAGCAGGAACGTGCCGATGCCGATGATGAAGACGCCGCCGATCGTCCAGTGCGGCGGGAACGGCAGGTGCCAGCCGGTGTAGCTGGTGCTGATGTCACTCGGCGCCAGCCAGTCGTCACGAAGGCTCCAGGCCAGCACGAAGAACAGCATCAGACCGCCGAGAAGCGGCACAACTCCTTGGAAGATGAAGTTGCGCGGGCTGCTGGTCAGGTTCTTGCGGTAGTACCAGAAGCAGGCGAAGCCGGTGAGTCCGTAGTAGAAGGCGATCATCATGCCCAGGGCCGAGACCGCATCCGCGATGACGCTGATCGCGTTGTTCGTGTAGTTGAGGACGCAGTAGAGGGCGATCGAGATCGCACCGAACGCGATGGTGGAGACCGACGGGGTGAGGTGCCGCGGGTGCACCTTCGCGAACGCCTTGGGCAGCGCCTTGTACGTCGCCATCGACAGCGAGGTGCGCGCGGTCGGCAGGATGGTCGTCTGGGTGCAGGCCGCGGCCGAGGTGAGCACCAGGAAGATCAGCAGGTGGCTCATCGTCGAGCCGAACGCGCTGTTGCCGAACACGGCCTTGCCGAGGACGGACAGCACGTCGCCCCAGTTGTCGCTGTTGTTGAGGCCGATGCCCTTGTCGCCGATCCCGGCGAACGTCAGCGCGGCCAGCGTCATCAACGTGTACGTGGCGACGAGCAGCACGGTCGAGATCACTGCCGCTCGGCCCGGCGTCTTGGTCGGGTCGGCCGTCTCCTCGTTGACGGCGACCGCGCTGTCCCAGCCCCAGTAGATGAACAGCATGAGGATCAACCCGCGCACGAAGGACGAGAAGTCCGGGACGTTGAACGGGTTGAACCACGACGCCGATATCCCGATCGACTGCGCTCCCGCGGTGCCGCCGCCCACCTTGACGAACGCGGTCACGACGAAGACCACCAGTACGGCGATCTCGATGACCAGGAAGAACCGCTGCAGGCGGGCGGAGAGTTCGACCCCGACGTAGCAGATATAGGTCATCAGCGTTATCCACCCGATGCCGACCAGCAGCACCCAGCCGCTCGTCGGGTCGCTGCCGATGCCGTCGGCGTTGAACAGCAGGAACACGTACTGGCCCGCGACCTGCGCCAGGCTGGACATCACCAGGATGTCCGCGGCGAGGATTCCCCAGCCGCCCAGCCAGCCCGTCTTCGGCCCGAACGCGCGGGTGGCCCAGGTGAAGGTGGTGCCGCAGTCGGGATCGGCCTTGTTGAGTTCCTGGTAGCCGATCGCCGTGAACAGCATCGGGATGAACGCGAGGATGACGATGATGGGGGCCTGGAAGCCGACGAACGCGACGATGAAACCGAGCGTTGCGGCGAGGCTGTAGGCGGGCGCGGTCGACGCGACACCGATGACGACACTGGAGATCAGACCGAGGGCGCCCGCCTTCAGGCCCTTGTTCGGAACTTCCTCTGATCGGTACTGAGTCGGTGCGGTGGTGGCCACGCGGCTTCCCCCTTTGGGTGCAGACAAGGTCAGTGCGTTTATCGCAGCATGGGCCCGGTTGTGCAAGGGTTTCCGCTGTGTAAACGTCCGGAGACCGTGGATTTCGTGCCCGAACCGTCCCTATAGTGCGCGTCATGCGCCTTCTCATCCTCGGGGCCGGCGGCGTCGGTTCCGCCGCCGCCCGCATCGCCGCCCGCCGCGCGTTCATCTCCCACGTCGTGCTGGCCGACTACGACCTCGGGCGGGCCGAAGCCGCGGCGGTTGGCGTCGGGGACGACCGGTTCACCGCGGCGAAGCTGGACGCGTCCGACCAGGCCGCCATCGAGGCCCTCATTGCCGCCGACGACATCGACGCCGTCCTCGGGGCCACCGACCCGCGCTTCACGATGCCGATCTTCCGGGCCGCTCTCGCGGCCAAGATCCACTACCTCGACATGGCAATGTCGCTGTCCAGACCGCACCCGACCGAGCCGCACACCCAGACCGGGCTGAAACTCGGCGACGAGCAGTTCGAACTGGCCCCGCAGTGGGAGGCGTCGGGCAAGATCGCGCTTGTCGGCATCGGCGTCGAGCCCGGCATGTCCGATGTGTTCGCCCGCCACGCCGCCGACGCCCTGTTCAGCCAGATCGACGAGATCGGGGTGCGTGACGGCGCCAACCTGGAGGTGGAGGGATACGAGTTCGCGCCGTCCTTCTCGATCTGGACGACGATCGAGGAGTGCCTGAATCCGCCGGTGATCTACGAGAAGGGCCGCGGTTGGTACACCACCGAGCCGTTCAGCGAGCCCGAGACGTTCACCTTCCCGGAGGGCATCGGGCCGGTGGAGTGCGTGAACGTCGAGCACGAGGAAGTGCTGCTGATGCCGCGCTGGATCGACACGAACCGGGTGACGTTCAAGTACGGCCTCGGTACCGAGTTCATCGACGTGCTCAAGGCGCTGCGCAAGCTGGGGCTGGACCGCACCGACAAGGTCAAGGTCGGGGACGTCGAGGTCAGCCCGCGCGATGTGGTGGCGGCCTGCCTGCCCGATCCGGCGACCCTGGGTGACCGGATGACCGGTAAGACCTGCGCCGGGGTCTGGGTGCGAGGCACCGGCAAGGACGGCGCGCCACGCTCGACCTACCTGTATCACGTGGTCGACAACGCGTGGTCGATGCGCGAGTACGGATCGCAGGCCGTTGTCTGGCAGACCGCGGTGAACCCGGTGGTGGCCCTGGAACTGATCGCAGCGGGCACGTGGAGCGGGTCCGGCGTTCTGGGCCCGGAGGCCTTCGACGCCACGCCGTTCCTGGACCTGCTCGCGGGTGAGTACGGCTCGCCCTGGGGCAAACTGGAGCTCGACGCCTGAGGAACCGCCTAAGGCCTGGTCACCTCGACGGCCGGAGCGGCCAACCGACGGTAACGTAGCCGTAGGTTCCCACTCGCGACGAAAGGTGCAACCGTGACCGTGCTCGAATCTGCCGATACCTACGCGGGCGCCGAAGCGCGCCTGTTGCACGAGCTGGAGCCGGTGGTCGCCGCGAACCTCGAGCGGCATCTCAACGTGGCGAAGTCCTGGCATCCGCACGACTACGTCCCGTGGAGCCGGGGCCGCGACTTCGCGTTTCTCGGCGGCGAGGACTGGCGACCCGAGGACTCCCCGCTCGACCCCGTCGCCCAGACGGCGATGACGGTCAACCTGCTGACCGAGGACAACCTGCCGTCCTACCACCGCGAGATCGCCACTCGCTTCGGCCGCGATGGCGCCTGGGGCGAATGGGTCGGCCGCTGGACCGCCGAGGAGGGCCGGCACGGCATCGCGCTGCGCGACTACCTCGTGGTGACCCGGGGCGTCGATCCGGTCGAGCTGGAGAACCTGCGCATGCTGCACATGCAGGCCGGCTACGACTCGGGCGACAAGACCGCGCTGCAGGCCGTCGCCTACGTGTCCTTTCAGGAGCTGGCCACCCGCGTCTCGCACCGTAACACCGGCGCCGCCACCGGCTGCCCGCTGGCCGAGCAACTGCTCACCCGGATCGCCACCGACGAGAACCTGCACATGGTCTTCTACCGCAACCTCGTCGGCGCTGCCCTCGACCGCGCGCCGGACGCAACGATGTGCGCGATCCGCGACGAGGTCGTGGGCTTCCAGATGCCGGGCCAGGGCATGCCGGGATATATGCGCAACTCGGTGACGATCGCCAAGGCCGGGATCTACGACCTGCGCCTGCACCACGACGACGTCATCGCGCCCGTCCTGCGCTTCTGGAAGATCTTCAGCCGTGACGACTTCGGCCCCGAGGGCGAACAGGCCCGCGAGGAGCTCGCCGGGTTCATGTCGGCGCTGGACGAGCAGGCGGCCCGGTTCGTGGAGAAGCGCGACCGGCAGCGGGAGCGCTCCGCCGCAAGCTGATCGGCGCTACTGGCGCCAGGCGTTCTTGCGACGCTGCCGGTCCCACAGCAGGGCCACGACGATGGCGCCTGCGATCAGGCTGAGCCACAGCGTGCCCTGTCCGTTGTAGTGCGCCGGAAGGGTCATCAAGATGCAGATGATCGCGACGATCCAGCCGGCGACCCGCGCCGCACGACCCCACTCGCCGTGCCAACCCCAGTCGGTGGGGTGCTCGTCGGGGTGGTCTTGCTTGTAGTCGTCGGGCAGG
>JAOPVG010000307.1 GCA_025966255.1 Jatrophihabitans sp. | reverse complement strand
TCCGGGTGACCGGAACGGCTAGGTAAACCCCATCTGGAGCAAGATCAAGAAGAGCCGGTTCGCCGGCTTCGCAGGCGTTCGAGGGCGGCCCGCCCGAGCCTGCGGGTAGATCGCTGGAGCCTGCCGGTGACGGCAGGCCGAGATGGATGGCCGTCACCCGGCGGTCGGGGTTGCGAGTTTTCTCGCAGACCGACGGCCGGGGACAGGATCCGGCTTACAGGTCGACTCGTCCGTCGCCCCGGTGGGGGCGCGAGCGCGCATTCTCTGGGGCCTGGCGCCCGGCTTGGCACGCTGCGTGCCGAGGGCCCGCCCCGCGGCTACTGGCAGGCATCGGTCGCACACGCTGTCGCAACGCTTCGGCCGATAGTTTGGTCCTGTCCAGCCGCATGTTCCGGGGGGAATCTGCGGTTGGACTCTTTTGCGGGTGCGGCCCCGCCCTGTTCCCCCGAGCACAAGCGGGGCCGCACCTCATGAATTCTTAACGCGTATCCTCATCCGCGCAACGCGAGCGTGCGGAAGTCCGCCGCGACCGCCCGGGCCCGTTCGTGCGCGACGCGACGTCCCTGCTCGGCATCGGCGGTCGCCAGGTTGGGTCGAAACTCGATGTCGGTGACGTCGGCGATGCCGGCCCAATTGAGCCAGTCCATGAAGTACGCCGACTGGAAGTCATTGCCGAAGGCCGGGCCGCGGCCCGGCCCGTACACCGCGCTGGTGTAGATCACGGCGGCTTTCTTGCCAGTCAGCAACCCCAGGTAGCCGCTCGTCGCATCGAAGCCGAAGACCATGCCCGGCTGGCTCACGACGTCGATGAACTGCTTGAGGATGTAGGGGATCCCGGCGTTCCACATCGGCACCGAGAACAGATAGAGATCGGCGGTGGCGAACCGCTCGAAGGTGGCGCCGGCTGCGTCCCACGCCTTCGCCTCGTCGTCTTCGGGATCAGCCCCGGCGAACACGGTCATCTTCGCGGCGGCGGCGGCCGGCCCGAACGGGGGAAGGGTCCCGTCCCAGAGATCGAAGATGTCGATGTCCACGTCCGGGTGGGCACGGCGAAACTCGCCGAGGAACGAGTCGGCGATCGCCAGTGATTCGGAGTGCGCGCCGCGAGGTGAGGCGGAGACGTGCAGCAAGGTGGTCATGACGGGTCCGTTCGGTATCGGAGTCGCAGGCGGGACGAATCGAAAACTATGTGCGTACGCACATTCATAGCAAAGTGTGTGCGCACGCACAAGCTGTTAGGCTGCTCCCATGACCGAACACGGACTCGAGGCCTGGGCCGGTCTGCTGAAGGTGCACGCCGCGCTCGTTCCCGTGCTGGACCAGGTTCTTCAGCAGTCGTGCGACTTGCCGCTCACCTGGTACGACGTGCTCCTCGAGCTCAACGCCGCACCGGGTCGCCGGCTCACGATGGGGGAGCTCGGCGAGGTTGCCGTCGTCAGCCGCACCCGCGTGAGCCGCGTGGTGGACGAACTGGTGTCGGCGGATCTCGTGACGCGCGAAGCCAATCCGGACGACCGGCGCTCATTCCATGCGGTGATCACGGCCGCCGGTCGCAAGCGGCTTCGTGCGGCCGCGCCGGCGTACCTCGAGGCGATTCGCGCCGAGTTCAGCCGCCATCTCACCGCGGCTGAGGCCCGGGCGGTGGCCTCCGGACTTCGCAAGGTGTTGACGGCCCACGAAGCCCGGCCCTGAGACCGCCGCCGAGCATCAGAGCGCTGCTCGCTTATCGACGGGCGGACGACTCGACCTTTCATGCGGAAGGACTGATTGCGGATTCGGCGCACGAGGGGAATGGCAGACTCGTGCGTCGTGGCCGGTACCGACGTGTCTGCGAAGCGGGTCCTCGCGGCCACCGACAAGTTCAAGGGCACGGCCACCTCGGCCGAGGTGGGTGGCGCCGTCGTGGTCGCGGCCGGTCGGCTCGGTTGGGCCGCCTCGTTCATTGCGTTGTCGGACGGCGGGGACGGGCTGCTCGAGGTGTTCGGCGGTCCGAACCGGCACACGCAGGTGACCGGTCCTCTCGCGGACTCTGTGCGGGCGGGCTGGCGGCTGGACGGCGAGCACGCGGTGCTGGAGAGCGCGCTCGCGTCCGGCCTGGTGCTGGCCGGCGGCGCGCAGCGAAACAACCCGCTCACCGCGACGTCGCGCGGCACCGGCGAGCTCATCGACGCGGCCGCCACGGCCGGCGCGGCGCACATCCTGGTCGGGCTGGGCGGTGTTGCCTGCACCGATGGGGGAGCGGGTGCCGTCGACGCAATCGCGCCGTCGACGCTCGCCGCATTGGAAGACGGCTCGCTCGAGCTGACGGTGTGCTGCGACGTGCTCACCCGCTATGAGGATGCTGCGATCGTCTTCGGCCCGCAGAAGGGCGCCACCCCGACGCAGGTCCGCCAGCTGACCGATCGACTGCGTCGTGAGCGTGAGCGACTGGAGCAGCGCTTCGGCGTCGACGTCGGCGCCATTCCGGGTGGCGGCGCCGCCGGTGGTCTGGCCGGCGGACTCGCGGCGATCGGCGGGAGGCTCCGTCCCG
>JAOPVG010000274.1 GCA_025966255.1 Jatrophihabitans sp. | reverse complement strand
GGCCCACTCGTGGGTGCGCATCACGCCGACCGGCTTGCCCGACTGCACGAGCATCGTCTCGTCCGGCCCGAGCGTGGTGAGGGTGCGCACGAGCGCGTCGTAGGACGCCCAGTTGCGCGCCGCTCGGCCGGTGCCGCCGTAGACGACGAGGTCGTCGGGGCGCTCGGCGTTCTCCGGGTCGAGGTTGTTCATCAGCATCCGCAGCGGCGCCTCGGTCTGCCACGACCGGGCGGTCAGCGTGGTGCCGCGCGGGGCGCGGACGGGACGGGCGCCGTCCATGGGTTTGCCTCCTGGGT
This sequence comes from Jatrophihabitans sp., assembly GCA_025966255.1. Classification (GTDB taxonomy): domain Bacteria; phylum Actinomycetota; class Actinomycetes; order Mycobacteriales; family Jatrophihabitantaceae; genus Jatrophihabitans. Next base: position 3,437 of record JAOPVG010000274.1, on the reverse strand, counting down.
CTCGACGATCGTCCTCATTGCACACCCGGCGGGTCTTGCCCCGCCACGGCCACCGCGTCCATTTCGTCTGGGATACCAGACAAGGCGGCTCTAGGCTGACGGCCGTGCCCACCGTGCCCGCGGCCAGTCAAGCGCTCGCCATCCTCCGCCTACTGGGCCGGCAGGCCGGTCCGATTCCGGCCGCGGTGGTGGTGCGCGAGCTCGCCCTGCCGCGCTCGACCGTCTACCACCTGCTGGCCACGCTCGTCGACGAAGGCTTCGTGACCCACCTGCCCGAGGACCGCCGCTACGCGCTCGGCATCGCGGCCTACGAGCTGGGCACTGGCTACAGCCGCCAGGCGCCGCTGCAGCGCCTGGCCCGGGTGCCGCTGGCCGAGCTCGTCGACCGGGTCGGGCACACCGCGCACTTGGCCGTGCAGCACGGACGCGAGGTCATCTACGTCATCGAGGAACGCGCGCCGGGCCGCCCGCCGCTGGTCACGGACGTCGGCGTGCGGCTGCCGGCGCAGTTGACCGCGAGTGGACGCGCGATCCTGGCCGCGTTGCCGGCGGCGCAGATCCGGGCGTTGTTCCCGGATCCGTCGGCGTTCGTGCTGCGCACCGGGATCGGGCCGCGGTCGATGTCGGCGCTGCGGGCACTCCTCGTCGACGTACGGCGGCGGGGGCACGCGGTCGAGGACGGCGAGGTGTCCCCCGGTTGGGCCTCGGTGGCCGCCGCGATCCTCGACCACTCCGGGCATCCGGTGGCCGGACTGGCGGTGACGTTCCCGAGCGCGGGCCCGCCGGCGGCGCAGCGGGAGCGGGTCGCCGAACGGGTCGCCCGCACGGCCGCGACGCTCACTCGCCGGATCGGGGGGACGCCGCCGGCGTGAGACTGCGGGCGTGACGCTGCGGGCGTGACGTGGGGCGTGACGTGCGGGCGTGACGTGCGGCGGTTCCTGCTGGGCGGCCGCGGGTTCGGCCGACGCGGCGTCAGTTGGTGCGCACGCGCTCTTCGTAGGCCTTGCGGGCGACGCCGTCGACGGCGGTGGTGAACGTGTCCTCGGCGCCGAACGCGCGACCGATGCGCTCCGACACGCGCTGCGGCATCCAGGCCTGCGAGGCGACGAGCGCGCCGGCCAGCTTGGTGATGCGCACCCGTGGCCGGGGCGCCACGATCAGGCCGGCGACGGCGGCGGCGATCTCGTCCGGCTCGGCGTTGCGCACGCCCTTCGCGCCGGGCGTTCCGGCGACGAGTTCGGTGTTGGTGAACGTCGGCAGCACCTGCGAGAACTGGACGCCGGAGTCGCGGTACTCGCGCCGGGCCGCCTCGGTGAAGCCCTTCACAGCGTGCTTGCTGGCGCAGTAGGTGGCGGCGCCGGGTACGTAGCTCTCCGCGGCGAGGGACGCGATGTTGATGATGTGCCCACTGCGGCGCGGCAACATCCGCTGCAGGGCGAGCTTGGTGCCGTAGATGACGCCGAGCACGTTGATCTCGATGATCCGGCGGCTGACGCGATCCTCCTCGGCGTCGAGGGCGCCGATGGGCATGATGCCCGCGTTGTTGACGAGCACGTCGAGCGGGCCGAGTTCGTCCTCGACGTAGTCGAGGAAGCGCTCGAAGGACTCCGGATCGGTGACGTCCAGCCGGGCGTAGGCGGTGCTGCCGAGCTCGCCCGCGGCCTCCTTGAGACGCACGTCGTCGATGTCACCGATTGCCACCTTGGCGCCGTCGGCGATCAGGCGGGTGGCGGTCGCGTAGCCGATGCCGCGCGCGCCGCCGGTGATGGCGATGACCTTGCCCCGCACGGTTCCTGCTTCTGACTTGCTCATGTCGTTGTGCCTCCGTGAGTGTCGCCCACAGCCGGGTAACCGCCGCCGTCATCCTGCCACGCAGTCAGCACGGCGGCGCGCGGCGTTCATGTGAACCCGCCCCGCCGAGGCGGCGCCCGAGGGTCAGCGACCCACGCCGGCGGCGTCCATGCCGCGCAGTTCCTTCTTCAGCTCACCGATCTCGTCACGCAGCCGGGCCGCGACTTCGAACTGCAGCTCGCGCGCTGCGGCGAGCATCTGATCGTTCAGCTGTTGGATGAGGTCGGCGAGCTGCGCCCGCGGCATCTCGGCGACGTCCAGGCCACCGCCGGCATGCGCGCCGACACCGACGACCCCGCCGGACACCCCGCGACCGCCGCGGCCGGGCACCGCCGACTTGCCGCGTGACTGCGACCGACCCGAGCCGCCGACAGCCACTCCGCCGGCGAGCAACTCCTCGGTGTCAGCCGCCTCGCGGGCGAGCAGGTCGGTGATGTCGGCGATCCGCTTGCGCAGCGGGGTCGGATCGATGCCGTGCTCGGTGTTGTAGGCGATCTGCTTGTCGCGGCGCCGATTCGTCTCCTCGATCGCCCGCTGCATGGACGGCGTGACGGTGTCGGCGTACATGTGCACCTGGCCGGAGACGTTGCGCGCGGCGCGGCCGATCGTCTGGATCAGGGCGGTACCCGAGCGCAGGAAGCCCTCCTTGTCGGCGTCGAGGATCGACACCAGCGAAACCTCGGGCAGGTCGAGACCCTCACGGAGCAGGTTGATGCCGACCAGCACGTCGAACTCGCCCATCCGCAGCTCGCGCAGCAACTCCACCCGGCGCAGCGTGTCGACCTCGGAGTGCAGGTAGCGCACCCGCACGCCGAGCTCGAGCAGGTAGTCGGTGAGGTCCTCGGACATCTTCTTCGTCAGCGTGGTGACCAGCACCCGCTCGTTGCGCTCGGCGCGCAGCCGGATCTCGTGCACGAGGTCGTCGATCTGACCCTTGGTCTGCTTCACGACGATCTCCGGGTCGATGAGGCCGGTCGGCCGGATCACCTGCTCGACGAACTCACCCTGGGTCCGGCCCAACTCATACGGACCGGGTGTCGCGGAGAGGTAGACGGTCTGCCCAATGCGGTCGACGAATTCCTCGAACTTCAACGGACGGTTGTCCATCGCCGACGGCAGCCGGAAGCCGTGGTCGACGAGCGTGCGCTTGCGGGACATGTCGCCCTCGTACATGCCCCCGGTCTGCGGGACAGTGTTGTGCGATTCGTCGACGACGAGCAGGAAGTCCTCGGCGAAGTAGTCGATGAGGCAGTTCGGGGCGCTGCCCGGCTCACGGCCGTCGATGTGCAGCGAGTAGTTCTCGATGCCCGAACAGAACCCGACCTGGCGCATCATCTCGACGTCGTAGGACGTGCGCATCCGCAGCCGCTGGGCCTCGAGCAGTTTGTTCTGCCCCTCCAGCTCGGCTAGCCTCGTGACGAGCTCGGCCTCGATACCGCGGATGGCCTTCTCCATCCGCTCCGGACCGGCCGCGTAGTGCGTCGCCGGGAAGACGAACACCTCTTCGACCTCGCGCACCACCTCGCCGGTGAGCGGGTGCAGGTAGTAGAGCCGCTCGATCTCGTCGCCGAACATCTCGGCCCGGA
>JAOPVG010000237.1 GCA_025966255.1 Jatrophihabitans sp. | reverse complement strand
ACCCGGCCGGTCAGCTCATCGTGACCGGCGGACGGGCCGGCCGCGCCCTGTCCCGCCGCCAGCGCCGCGCCCTGCTCGAAGTGGCCCGGCACGCCGGCGCGGCCCTGCACACCGCCCGCCTTCTGCGCGATCTGCGGCGCAGTCTGGACGGCGTCCTCTACGCGCGCGAAGAGGAGCGCCGCCGGCTCCGGCACGAGTTGCACGACAGCCTGGGCCCGATCCTCGCCGGAATCTCGCTCGGCCTGCACGCGGCCAAGCGACTCATGCCGCGCGACCAGGAGCAGGCCGCCCAGCTGGTGAGCCATCTGGAACAAGAGCTGCAATCGGCGATCTCCGAGGTGCGCCGCCTCTTCGAGACCCTGCGTCCGCCGGTGCTCGACCAGCTGGGACTCGTCCCGGCGGTGCGCGAACACATCGACATCCTGGCCACCCGGATGCGCTCGGACGAGGATTCGGCCGACCAGGTGTCGTTCCAGCTGCGCGACGTCGGCGACTTCGCGGCGCTGCCGGCGATCGTCGAGGTGGCGGTGTATCGCATCGTCTGCGAAGCACTCACCAATGTCGCGCGGCATTCGGGCGCCCGCACCTGCACCGTCAACCTGAGCCGGGACAAGGGAGTGCGGGTCGAGGTCGTCGACGATGGCGTCGGGTTCAACGGGCGCTCCGGCCGCGGCCTGGGGCTCGGCTCGATGCGCGAGCGGGCGGCCGAGCTCGGTGGCACGTTCGTGATCGAGACGCCGCCCGACGGCGGCACCCGCATCGTCGCCACCCTGCCCGTCCAGCCGGTGCCGACGACGCGGTGACCATTCCGATGACCGTCATGAGGGTGCTGGTGGTCGACGACCACCCGCTGTTCCGGTTCGGGCTCTGTGCCGCTCTGGCCGAGCGTGACGACATCGAGGTCGTCGGGGAAGCCGCGGGCGGTCAGGCCGCCATCGCCGCGGCAACCGCGCTCGGCCCGGACGTCATCGTGATGGATCTGCACCTGCCCGACCTCGGCGGGGTCGAAGCCACCCGGGCGATCACCAACGTCAGCCCCGATGTCGGCGTGCTCGTGCTGACGATGTTCGACGACAGCGAGTCGGTGTTCAACGCGATGCGCGCCGGGGCCCGCGGCTACCTGCTCAAAGGAGCCGAGCCGGACGAACTCGTCCGCGCCGTCTTCGCGGTCGGGCGCGGGGAGGCGATCTTCGGGCAGTCGATCGCCGCGCAGGTGCTGCGCTACTTCAACGGCCTGCCGACCTCGGCCGTCACGTCCTTCCCCGAGTTGACGGCCCGCGAGCGCGAGGTGCTCTCGCTCATCGCCGCCGGCCGCAACAACACCGAGATCGCCCAGGTGCTGTCGCTGAGCGGCAAGACCGTCCGCAACCACGTGTCGGTCATTTTCGGCAAACTACGGGTGGCCGACCGCGCGCAGGCGATCGTCCGCGCCCGGGAGGCCGGCCTCGGCCAGCGTCCCGGGGCCTCCTAACCATCCGGACGTTCACCCGGTCGCCCGTCCGGGCAACTTCGGGACACCAGTCCCATGCGCCCGGGTCATCCCGTACGGCAGGTTGTCGTCTGTCGTAGAACGTTTCCGTACGGAATCGGTCCTTTGGGTGGGGCTGACCGGCGGTCTATCAGGGGGGCCTGATGTCACAACTCGTTCGTATCCCGGTTCTGCTGCTCGCAGCGGATCCGATCCTGCGCAACGGCCTGCGCACCACGCTCTACTCGAGGCCGGAGATCCGGCTCGTCGACGAGGACGACTCGTCACCGGACACCGTCGTGATCGTCGCGTCGGACCGCATCGACGAGCACACCAAGCAGACACTGCGCAGCCTGCAGTGCCGTCGCATGACCAAGGTGGTGCTCATCGCCGGCGATCTCGACGACGCCGACGTACTCGCCGCGGTGGAGAACGGCGTCTGCGCCGTGGCCCGTCGGGCCGAGGTGGACGCGGACATCCTCGTGCGGCTCGCCGGCGCGGCGATGTCGGGCGACGGCGTACTCCCGCCCGACCTGCTCGGCCGCCTGCTCGGTCGGGTATCCCGCCTGCAGCGCCAGGTCCTCGAACCGCGCGGCCTGCACATCGCCGGGTTCACCGACCGGGAGACCGAGGTACTGCGGCTGCTCGCCGCGGGGCTCTCGACCAGCGAGATCGCCCGCCAGCTGTCCTACTCGCAGCGCACGATCAAGAGCATCGTCCATGATGTGACGAACCGCTTCCAGCTGCGCAACCGGTCGCACGCGGTGGCGTTCGCGATGCGCGAAGGCCTCATCTGAGTCCGGGGCGCAGTCCCACCTCGACCTACCGAGAACCGGCGGAGCAACTGCTCCGCCGGTTCTCTGTGTCCTGGTTCGGGGGGGCCTCAGGCGGCGGGCTTGTTGACCAACCGGCCGGTGAACAGGATCGACGGGGTGCAGTGCCCGCCGGTGATGCCGGCCTTCTTGCAGTTCACGGCGACCTTCAGCGGCGTGGTCGTGGTGAACACCAGCGGCTCGTTCTGGAATGCGTGGTCGAGATCGCGGAAGTTGGCGAGACCCTCGGTCAGCAAGGTCTCCGTGTTGCCGCGCTGGATCGAGATGGTGCCCTCGTCACCCTGCGGGTTCTGCAGGACGACGTAGGTGATCACCAGGAGCTTGTTCGCCGGGATCGCCGGACCGTTGCTCGTGACGAACGTGGTCGGATTCGCGGTCGGCGTGACGTCGGTCTGGACGCTGAACGACCGGGCCGCGCCGATATTCAGATTCGCTCCGCCCGGACCGGTTCCGCCGCCCGCACCCCCACCGCCACCCGTGCTCGGCGTCGTGGGCAGCTTGCCGCCGGCCGCGGCGACGGCCTTGGTGGCCTTGGCCGCGTCGGCCTGCGCCTTCTTCGCCGCCGCTTGCGCTCCGGCGGCGTCCTTCTTCGCCGAACTCACGGCGGCCGCCTGCGACTTGATCGCCGATGATGCCGCCTTCTTCGCCGCGTCATCCGCGGTCGACTTGATCGCCGGCTTGAGCAGCGTCTGGTAGAGGATGAAGCCGACGAGCGCGAGCGCGGCCACGATCGCGACGGCCGGGATCAGCCAGGCCGGCAGCAGCTGCCGCTGGGTCATCGTGCCGCGGGTGGCAATCGGGGTCGAGGTGCTCGGCGCGACGGTGACGATGAAGGGGTGCTGCCGGTCGGCGCCCTTGAAGAACCGCTTCTCCGGCTTCACGATCACCCGGATGAACGCCGCGGCGCCCGGCTCGATCGTCGCGATGCGGTGGTCGAACTTGAAGTTGAGCGCCTCCTCCTCGTCCTGGGCGGAGACCTCGACCGTCGTGAGCTGGTTGCCGTTGTTGTCGATGGCGACCTGGTGCCGCGCGCGCCGCCGGCCCCTCGACTGCCGCGGGACGAGCTCGGCCTGCACGTCGTCGAACGCGGCGACCTCGACCGAGCCCTCGGCCACGGCCGAGCCCGGCGGGTCCTCCCGGGACAGGACCCGGATGCCGAACGGGATGACACCGGCCAGCACGTGCGGGTCCCGGGCCGGGGCGAAGGTGATCGTCACTTCGACGTCGGCGCCGGGGAGCAGGTTCACGACGGCCGGCTCGACCTGCGTCCACGCGGCACACTCACCGACGATGTCGATGGTGAACTGGTCGACCACCTGCCCGGTGTTGCGCACGAGCATCGTGGCGGTCGTCGTGCCGCCCGGTTCTACGCGCACGTCACGAACCGGCAGTGCGGTGGCTGCTCCCATGGACTCGGAGTCTGACGATCAGGCCCGGGCGCCGACAGCCAGGCAGGGGAGTGCAGTGGGGCAGCTGCCGCTGCCCTAACGGGCAACCTCCGGTGCACCGGACCGAATGGGCTGCGCACGGACGGCAACCAGGCCGGTCGGCCAGGTTAGCCTCGGCCACACGCGCACACCGGGAGAGTCGACGGGCCCAGGATCAGCCGTGATTGCGGCGCCGTCGACGTCCGGAACGACCCGAAGGGCGCCAGCCCGCTCGACCAACGCCGGGTGCAGGCCGACCTGCCCCTTGGGGCGGCAACCGGTTCCCTGGCCCCGCATATGGCGCGACTCGTCGCAATTGCGACAAAGAAATCTGGCTCGCCCGGGGCCGGTGGCTCTACTCTCTGCACACACAAATCGGGAGGGATGAGCGGGTGACCGGCAAACGCCGCGCGATGGTCGCTGTCCTGGCGACGACCTTTGCCATGCTCGGGTTCGGGCAGACGGCGTCGAGCAGCATCGAGGCATCGCCGGGAACTGCCTCTGCCATTGCGACGGCCGCCGCCACCGCCCTGCCCGCGCCGGTTGATCCGCCGTCCGGCCGCACCGACCGGGCGTCGGTCGACAACAGCGGCGGCAATGCGCCCCATGGCGGTACCGATTCGCGAATCTCCCGCAACGGTCGCTGGGACATCTTCACCAGCCTCGACGCGCTGCAGCCCAGCAGCCCTAGCGCGAACGC
>JAOPVG010000023.1 GCA_025966255.1 Jatrophihabitans sp. | reverse complement strand
CGCGGGGTGGCCATCAGCTGCGCTCCAGCAGCCAGGTGAGCAGCGCCTTCTGGGCGTGCAGCCGGTTCTCCGCTTCGTCCCAGACGACGCTCTGCGGCCCATCGAGAACCTCCGCGGCAATCTCCTTGCCGCGGTACGCGGGCAGGCAGTGCAGCACGATGGCGTCGTCGGCAGCCTTCGACAGGGCTTCGGGGGTCAGCGCGTACGGACGGAATGGGGCCTCGCGGTCGGCCTGCTCGGCCTCCTGGCACATCGAGACCCAGGTGTCGGTGTCCAGGACGTCCGCGGCGTCGAGAGCGACGGCGGGGTCGTCGGTGACCAGGACCGAGCCGCCGGTCTTGGCCGCGTTCTGCTCGGCGTCGGCGACGATCGCCGGGTCGGGCTGGTAGCCCGCCGGTCCGGCCACGCGGACGTGCAACCCGGCGGTGGCCCCGCCGAGCAGGTAGGAGTGGGCCAGGTGGTTGGCGGCGTCGCCGAGGTAGGCGAGGGTGAGGCCGGCGAACCTTACCTTGTGCTCGCGCACCGTTTGCAGGTCGGCGAGGATCTGGCACGGGTGGAACTGGTCGGTGAGGGCGTTGATCACCGGTACGCGGCTCACGGCCGCCATCGCCTCGATGCGCTCCTGGCCGTGGGTGCGCCAGACGATGGCCGCCACCTGGCGATCGAGCACGCGGGCGGTGTCCTCGATCGGCTCGCCGCGGCCGAGTTGGCTGGCGTTCGCGTCGATGACGAGTGGATAGCCGCCGAGTTCGGCGATGCCGACCGAGAAGGAGACCCGGGTGCGGGTGGAGGCCTTGTCGAAGATCACCGCGACGGCCTGCGGCCCGGTGAGCGAGCGGTGCCGGTGCCGGTCGGTCTTCATGGCGTCGGCGAGATCGAGGACCTCGATCAGCTCGTCCGGCGACAGGTCGTCGTCGCGCAAGAAGTGGCGGGTCATGGCGAGGCCTCATTCAGCGCGGCCGCCAGCAGCGGGACGGCCTCGTCGACCTCGGCCTCGGTGAGAATGAGCGGCGGCGCGAGGCGGATCGCGTCCGGCTTCACCGCGTTGACGAGCAGACCGCGGGTGCGGGCTGCAGCCTCGACCGCGGCGGCGTGGTCGCCGGTGAGGGCCAGCGCCCGCCACAGGCCGCTGCCGCGCACGTCTGCCACCAGGGGGCTGGCGAGGCCGTCCAGGCGGTGGGCCAGGTGCTCGCCGACGGTCTTGACGTTGTCGAGCAGGTGGTCGTCGGCGATCGTGGTCAGCACGGCCAGGGCGGCCGCGCAGGAGACGGGGTTCCCGCCGAAGGTGCTGCCGTGGTCACCCGGCGCGAACAGCTCGCCGGCGGCGCCGACACCGAGGCAGGCGCCGATGGGCAGGCCGCCGCCCAGGCCCTTGGCCAGCGTGATCACGTCGGGACGCACGCCCTCGGCCTGGCTGGCGAACCAGTGACCGGTGCGGCCGATACCGCTCTGCACCTCGTCGACGATCATCAGGGCTCCGGCGGCATCGCAGATGCGGCGGACGTCGGCCAGGAAGCCGGCCGGCGGCGGAACGACACCGCCCTCACCGAGGGTGGGCTCGACGATGACGGCCGCGGTCTGGGCACCGACGGCGGCCTCGAGCGCGGCGACATCACCGAAGTCGACGAAAGTCACTGGACCCGGCAGCGGAGCAAACGGCTCCCGCTTAGCCGCGTTTCCGGTGACGGACAGGGCGCCCATGGTGCGTCCGTGGAAGCTGTTGTTGCACGAGACGATCTCGGTGCGGCCTTCGGCGCGGCCGTGCAGCCGAGCCATCTTGAGCGCGCACTCGTTGGCCTCGGCACCGCTATTGGCGAAAAACACGCGGGTCGGTAGGTCGAGGAGGTCCACCAGTCGCTCGGCCAGGCGCACGCCCGGCTCATGCATCGCCAGGTTGGACGTGTGCGCGAGGCGGCCCACCTGTTCGGTGACGGCCGCGACGATCGCCGGATGCGCGTGGCCCAGCGACGTGACCGCGATACCACCGACGAGGTCGAGGTACTCGCGGCCGTCGGTGTCCCACACTCGCACCCCGGAGCCGTGGTCGAGGGCGATCGGTGGGGTGCCGTAGTTGCGCATCATGACGGCGTCCCAGCGGACATCGAGTGCAGTCATGCGGGCTCCTTGCCGGGGACGACCATCGTCCCGATTCCCTCGCTGGTGAACATCTCCAGCAGCAGTGCGTGGGGCAGACGTCCGTCGAGGACGTGGGCGCGGGGCACCCCGCCTTCGACGGCGCGCAGGCAGGCCTCCATCTTCGGCACCATGCCGGCGGCGAGGCTGGGCAGCATCTCGGCGAGATCGTCGGTGTTGATCTGACTGACGATCTCCGTGCTCATCGGCCAGTCCGCGTAGAGCCCCTCGACGTCGGTGAGGACGATGAGCTTCTCGGCTTCGAGCCCCACGGCGATGGCGGCGGCGGCGGTGTCGGCATTGACGTTGTAGGTCAGGCCGTCGAGTCCGCGGGCGACCGTGGCGATCACGGGAATCCGGCCGGCCTCGATCAGTGCGTGCACGGCCGACGGCTCGACGGCGACCACGTCACCGACCTGGCCGATATCGATCTCCTCGCCGTTGACGATCGCCGGCCGCCGTTGCGCGGTGAGCAGGCTGGCGTCCTCGCCCGAGAGGCCGATCGCGAAGGAGCCGTGGTCGTTGAGCATGTTGACGATGTCGGCGTTCACCTGGCCGGTAAGCACCATGCGCACGATCGACACGGTCTCGGGTGTGGTGACGCGCAGCCCCCCGCGGAACTCCGACTCGATGCCGAGCCGCTTGAGGTGCTCGGTGATCTGCGGGCCGCCGCCGTGCACGATTACCGGCTTGAGGCCGGCGTAGCGCAGGAACATGACGTCCTCGGCGAAGGCCGACTGCAGGTCCGGGCTGGTCATGGCGTTGCCGCCGTACTTGACGACGACGATCTTGTCGTGGAAGTGGGCCAGCCACGGAAGTGCGTCGACGAGCGTCGCCGCCTTGGCGAGTGCCTGCTCCTTGTCCCGGCTCATGTGGAGTACGCCGAATTCTCTTCGACATAGGCGTGCGACAGGTCGTTGGTCCATACCGTCGCCGCTTCATCTCCGGCGTTGAGGTCGACCAGGATGTGGACGGCCCGCCCGGTGAGGTCCACGCCCTCGCGGGCATCGCCGGCCGCGCCGCCTCGACACACCTGGACGCCGTTCATCGTGACGTCGATCTCGTCCGGCTCGAAGACGGCCCGGGTGGTACCGACCGCGGCCAGAACCCGACCCCAGTTCGGGTCGTTCCCGAACAGGGCGCACTTGAGCAGGTTGTTCCGTGCGATCGAACGGCCGACCTCGACGGCGTCGTCCTCGCTGGCGGCTCCGACGACGTCGATGCGCACCTCCTTCGTGGCGCCCTCGGCGTCGGCGATCAGCTGGGCCGCGAGATCGGCGCAGACGCTACGCAGGGCCACGGCGAGCTCGCCAGGACCGGGCGTGACACCCGACGCGCCGCTGGCCATGACGACGACGGTGTCGTTGGTCGACATGCAGCCGTCGGAGTCGACGCGGTCGAAGGTGACCCGGGCGGCCGCGCGCAGCGCGGCGAGCAACGCACCGGCGTCGGCCACGGCGTCGGTAGTGATCACGCACAGCATCGTGGCGAGGCCGGGTGCGAGCATGCCGGCGCCCTTGGCCATACCCCCGACGGTCCAGCCACCGGTCTGGGTGGTGGCCTGCTTCGAATGGGTGTCGGTCGTGAGGATCGCCTCGGCGGCCGCGGTGCCGCCGTCGGGCGACAGCTGCGCGGCGGCGAGATCGACGCCGTGCAACAGGCTCGTCATGGGCAGCCGC
>JAOPVG010000216.1 GCA_025966255.1 Jatrophihabitans sp. | reverse complement strand
CGCGCGGTTGCCGCGTTGCGGCTGGCCGCGCGCGCGAGCCCGCCGAGCACCGTGGCCAGCGCGCGCCACACGGCGGCGATCGCCTTGCCGATGCCAATGAACGGCGCGGCCCAGGGGCTGCGCCCGCGGCGCTTGGGTGCGGTCTTGGTGGTCCGGCCCGACGACTTTCGCGTCGGCGGACGGGTTCGGGTTCCGATTGCTCCAGCCACCGGTCAACCTTAACGCTGAACTTCAGGGTTGCCGGGGAGGCGCGGCGAACTACAAGCCGGCGGCGGCGAGGTCCTCGCGCAGGTGGCTGATCTCGTGCTCGGTGGCATCGACGAGCGGCAGTCGCACCGGGCCGACGTCGAGGCCACGCAGCCGCAGGGCCGCCTTGACCAGGATCGTGCCCTGGGTGCGGAAGATGCCGGTGTAGATCGGCAACAGCTGCCGGTGCAGGCGCAGCGCCCCGGCGACGTCGCCCCGCTCGTACGCCTCAATGAGCGCCTGGGTGCCCCGACCGCTGAAGTGCGTGGAGGTACCGACGACACCCACCCCGCCGATCGACAGCAGCGGCAGGGTCATGCCGTCGTCACCGCTGTAGAAGGCCAGGCCCGTCTCGGCGATCACCCGGCTCGAGGCCAACAGATCGCCCTTGGCGTCCTTCACGCCCACGATGCGCTCGTGCTCGGCGAGCTCGAGCAGCGTCTCGGTGGCGATCGGTGTGCCGGTGCGGTGCGGGATGTCGTAGAGCAGGGCGGGCAGGTCGGTCGCGTCGGCGACGGCGCGGAAGTGGGCGAGCACCCCGGCCTGCGGCGGTCGCGAGTAGTAGGGCGTGACGACGAGCAAGCCGTGCGCGCCGGCCTTCGCCGCCTGCTCGGCGAGATGGATCGTGTGCACGGTGTCGAAGGTGCCGATGCCGGCGACCACGTGCGCGCGATCGCCGACGGCGTCGACGACCGCCGCCAGCAGATCGGCCTTCTCGGCGTCGCTCGTGGTCGGTGACTCTCCGGTCGTGCCACTGATCACCAGTCCGTCGTTGCCCTGCTCGTCGACGAGGTACGTGGCGAGCTGGGCCGCCTTCGCGAGATCGAGTTCGCCCGTGACGTCGAAGGGCGTGACCATCGCGGTGAGGAGGCGCCCGAAGGGGGGCTGTGGGTCGGCAGGCACGGGCTAAGAGTACGCGGATGGTCGGGCGGATTCACGGCAAAGAGCGGTGCCGCGCGGGTTCAGCCCTCGCTGACCATTGGGCTCGACGCGACCTCGGTGCCGTCGGGCAGAGAGGTGAACTCGAAGTCGGCGAAGGCATTCGGCGCGATGCGCTTGAGCTCGCGCAGGCAGGCGATGGCGAGCTCGCGGATCTCGACGTCGGCGTGCTCGGAAGCCCGCATCGCGACGAAGTGCCGCCACGCGCGGTAGTTGCCGGTGACGACGATGCGCGTCTCGGTGGCGTTGGGCAGCACCGCCCGGGCGGCCTGGCGGGCCTGCTTGCGGCGCAGCGTCGCGTGCTCGACGTCGGCGAACTTCTTCTCCAGCCCTTCGAGCAGCTCGGTGTACGCCTGCACCGCCGCCTCGGACGCCTCGACGAACTTGGCGTGCAGGGCCGGATCGTCGGCAATGACGTCGGGCTCGACCATCGCGGCGTCCTTCTCGGGGACGTAGCGCTGGGAGAGCTGGGAGTAGCTGAAGTGGCGGTGCCGGATGAGCTCGTGGGTCAGCGAGCGCGAGATGCCGGACAGGTAGAAGGTGACCGACCCGTGTTCCAGCACGGACAGGTGACCGACTTCGAGGATGTGCTTGAGGTAGCCGGCGTTGGTCGCGGTGGCCGGATTCGGCTTCTTCCACGACTGGTAGCAGGCGCGCCCGGCGAATTCGGCGAGCGCTTCGCCGCCGTCGGTGTCGGTCTCCCACGGCACGTCCGAGGGCGGCTCGAAGTGCGTCCAAGCGATGGCCTGCACCTTCAACGGGACGATGTCGGGCACGCCGGTCTCCCTGGTCCTGACCGCGCTGTTCGCGGCACGTGGGGTGGTGAAGCCCCGAGCCTAACCGCAGCGCTCGGCACGGCGGCGACGCGACGCGCGGCCGGTTGCCGATCGCGGGCGTCAACTCCGCTGCCGTTGCGATGACGGCAATGTGATGTCATGATGACATCATGCAACTCGATCACCACCTCGCACAGGTCCACCAACAACTGTCCGCGGCGGCGGCTTTGGGCGACGAACGTACCCAGGAGATCGCGGCCGCCCTGGCAACTGCGGCGACACCGGCCGTCCGGTTGGCCGTCCTCAACGCCTTGTCCGAGGCCGCCGACGAGGTCACGGCGGCGCTTCTCGACTCCCCCGGCGCGCCGGCGGTCACGGTCCGCCTCGACGGTGACGAGGTCCATGTGGCCGTCCAGACCGGGGCGGCGGACACCGGCGGCACCGAGCCGCGCCGCGACGACGGTGACACCAGCGCCCGTATCTCGCTGCGACTCAGCGAAGCCCTCAAAGCCGATGTCGACGACGCGGCCGAGCGCGCCGGCGTCTCGGTCAACACCTGGCTGGTGCGCGCCGCGTCCGCGGCTCTCACGCCGGGACCGTTCGGCCCGTCCGGTCCGGGACACGGAAGCGGACGGCACGGAAGCCACAACATCACCAACCACCGGGTGACCGGCTGGATCAACGGCTGATCGCCGAAGGAGCCCACCATGACCACAACGCAACGACGATTTCCCCTCACCGGTCCGATCAACCTCTCGGTCCGACTCGGCCACGGCTCATTGACGGTGCGGACGGCGCCCGACCTGACCGAGGCCACCGTCGAACTCACGCCGGCCGCCAGCAGCGATGACCTCGTCGACCGCATCACGGTCGAAATGGCCGGCCCCACCCTCACGGTGCACGCGCCGCGGCCGGGCGGTCTCGCCGACCTGATCGCCCCGTGGCGCTCGCGCGGGGACAGCGGCGTGGCCATCGTCGTCACTGTGCCGATCGGCACCGCCCTTAAGATCGCGACGTTCACCGCATCGGTGACGGTCGAAGGTCGTAGCGGCGGCGCCGACGTCGCGACCGGCTCCGGCCGAATCCGCATCGAGGAGGTCGACGGTGACCTGCTGCTGCGCTACGGCAGCGCCGAGAGCTCCGTGGACCGGGTGACCGGATCAGCCACGGTGCGCTCCGGCACCGGCAACGCCCGCTTCGGAGAAATCCTCGGCGACCTCCAGTCCGGTTGCGGCAGCGGCCGGCTCGAGGTCGGTGCGGCCCGGGGGGACGTCCGGTCGCGCGCCGGTTCCGGCGAGGCACTCCTGAACGCCGTTTACGGAGACGTCGATCTCGCCAGCGGTTCCGGCCCGATGAGCATCGGACTGCCCGCCGGGGTTCCGGTCCGGCTCGACGTCAACACCGGTTCCGGCAAGGTGCGGTCGGACCTGCCCATCGAGGACCAGCCGACGACGCGCAAGGGCGCGATCACAGTGCGGGCGCGCACCGGCAGCGGCGACGTGCGGCTGTTCCGGGCGGCATGAGCGACGCTTGCGGAGCGATTTGGCGGCATTGCGCCTCGGCCCGCCCGAACGGAGGGAGGGCGTGAGCCTGGCAGTCAGCCGAGTACGCCGGCCAATTCGGTGGCGAGATCTCCGCGTGGCATGACCTCGATACCGTCGAGACCCTGCCATTTCGCGACGAGCGCGAGTTCCTCGGCGAGCTCCCCGGCCACCCGGTTCGGGTGGACCCCCGGCTCAACCCAGGCGCTCTGCACCCGGAGCACGCCGGCCTGGCGGTCGGACTTCAGGTCGACCCGGCCCACCAGCGACTCCCCGAGCAGGAACGGCAGCACGTAGTAGCCGAACCGGCGCTTGGCCGCGGGCGTGTAGATCTCGATCCGGTAGTGGAAGCCGAACAGGCGCTCGGTGCGTTCGCGGTACCAGACCAGCGAGTCGAACGGCGACAGCAGAGCCCGGGCCGTGACGTGGCGCGGCCGGCGCGCCTCGTGCCACAGATAGGCGGGCGCGGCCCAGCCGTCGACCTCGACCGGGACGAGTTCGGCCGACTCGACCAGGTCGGCGATCGCCGCCTTCGTCGAGGTGTGGGAGATGCGGAAGTAGTCGCGCAGGTCGGCCTCGGTGGCGACACCGTGCGCCCGCGCGGAAATGCGGACGAGCTCCCGCTTGGCGTCGACCTCGCTCGGAGTGGGGGCCGCGAGTATCTCCGGCGGCAGCACCCGATCGGCGAGATCGTAGAAACGTTCGAAGTTGACCCGCTTCGCGGTGGTGACCCGGCCTTCGTAGAAGAGGTACTCGAGCGCGATCTTGCCGTCGTGCCAGTTCCACATGTGACCCGGACGCGGGGCCGGGCGCGGGATGCCGGTGTCGCCCGCGACGATCGGACCCTGATCGGCGACGAGGCGCAGGACGTCCTCGAGCAGGCTCGGCTTCTCCCGGGCGAGTCGACGAATGGCCGGCCACGGCTCGACGTGCGCGCGATCCATGCGCCAGCGCAGCAGCGGCTGGTACTCGACCGGGACGAGCGAGGCGGCGTGCGCCCAGTACTCGAAGAGCTCCGGCCGGCGTGGCTTGGCCGTATAGGCCGTCAGCCGATCGAGCAGCTCGCGAGGGTACGGGCCCAGCCGGGCGAACACCGGCAGGTAGTGACTGCGGGAGAACACGTTGACGGAATCGATCTGCAGGATCGCGATCCGATCGAGGACGCGCCGGACGTGCCGGGCGTCGATCCGCCCCGTGGGCCGCGGGTCGGCGAACCCCTGAGCCGCCAGCGCGATGCGGCGCGCCTGCGCTGGGCTCAGCCGGGTCAGAGCGCCCATTCGCGTCGTCACGGGGCGACAGTACGGATCACCACCGACACCGATCTCAGGTCGACGTGTCATCATTCGGCGATGTTCGAGAGTTTCATGAGATCCATCGGTGACTCCGTAGGGCTCTGGCTGTACGTCATCTCTGGCGGCCTCGCCTTCGCCGAGGCCGCGATCCTGGTGGGCATGGTGCTGCCCGGCGAGACGGCGTTGCTCGTCGCGGGGGTGTTCTGCAACGCCAAATACGGCCACCTCAATCTCTGGGTGATGATCGTGATCGCGGTCCTCTGCGCCGTCGGGGGCGACTCGGTCGGCTATGAGTTCGGCAAGAAATTCGGCCCCTCCCTGCGTCGGTCCCGGCTCGGGACGTGGGTCGGCGAGCGTCGCTGGTCGGCCGTGGACGGGTTCATTCACAAGCACGGCGGCAAGGCCGTGCTGCTGGGCCGCCTCACCGCCGTGCTGCGGGCGCTGATGCCGTCGATGGCGGGCATGAGCGGCATGCGGTACCGGACCTTCTTGTTCTGGAACGCGGCCGGCGGCGTGATCTGGGCGCCCGGCTGCGTCCTTCTCGGGTACGCGTTCGCGTCCGCGCTGAACGTCGTCGGTCAGACGCTGACCTGGGCGCCGTTGGCGGTTCTGGCCGTCGTCGTCGTTGTCCTCGTCCTGATCCATTTCCGCAAACGCAAGCGGGAGCAAGCCGAGGCGAAGGCCTTCGCGGAGGCGAGCGCCGAAGCGGCCGGCTGATCGGAATCCACAGCCCGGCCACGTCGCGGGGACAGAGGTGGATCAAGGATCTAGATATCCCAGGGGTCTAACTCGTCAAGCGGCTGCGGTCTGGCGGTGTGCCCAGGCGGTGGCTTCGTCGTAGGTGCTGCGGTGGCGTAGGCAGCCGTCGAGGATGCCGACCAGGCGGTTGGACAGGGCACGGAGTGCCTGGTTGTGGGTTGCTCCGCGGGCTCGGTGGCTGTCGTAGAACGCGCGTGCGCCGGGCGATGAGGTGAGGGCGGCGAAGGCTTGCTGGTGCAGCGCGTCGGCCAGGCGCTTGTTGCGGGCGAAGCGGGCGAGCACGACGCGCCTAGTGCCGGAGGCCTTGGTGACGGGGCTGGTGCCGGCGTAGTTGCGGCGGGCTTTGGCGTTGGCGAAACGGTCTTTGGCGTCGCCGAACTCGGCGAGCACCCGGGCGCCGAGCACGACACCGAGGCCGGGTTGGCTGGTGATGATGTCAGCGTCCGGGTGCTGGCCAAAACACCGGTTCACCTCGGTCTCGAGCACGCTGATCTGCTCGACCATGGTGGTGATCACTGCGGCGATTGAGCGCACGCTCGCGCCGTAGGCCTCACTCAGCGCCGGCGAGAGGGCGAGCTGGTCGCTGCGTAGCGCCTCGACGATGCGCACCGCAGTGGAATCGATGTTGCGTTGCCGCCCGGCCCGGCGCAGCACCGTGGCGATTTTCGAGCGTGACAGCGCCCGGCCGGCCGCCGGGGTCGAGGCAATCGACAACACCGCCAGCGCGTCCCGGCCGGCCAGATCGTGACCGAATGCGGCCAACGCGGCGGGGTGGAACTCACGCAGCATCGAGCGCAGCTGATTAGTCTGCCGCTGCCGCGTCCAGATCATCGACTGGTGAGTGCGGGCCAGCGTCTTGACGACCTCGGCCTGCTCGCTATCGCCGGCGACCGCCCGGTGGTGAGCGCGGTCGGTGCGCACGATCTCGGCCAGCACATGCGCATCGCCCGGGTCGCTCTTGGCCCCCGACGTGGCGTGCCGCTCCCGGTAGCGCGAGACCTGCATCGGATTGATCGCGTAGACGAGGTAACCGGTCGCGATCAGCGCCTGCACCCACGGGCCCCGGTCGGTCTCGATCCCGACCAGCACCGAACCCGGCTCGCCGTCCTCACCCAGATGATCAGCGATCACCGCATGCAACTGCGCCAGCCCCGCAACGCCTTCGGGCAGCCGCCGCCGAGCCAACACCCGGCCCTGCTCGTCCTGCACTTCGACATCGTGATGGGCCTCGGCCCAGTCATTGCCCAGGAACAACATCCACTCTCCTCTCGACGTGACGATCATCGTCCCGAGGAGAACCGCAGCGCCCTAATGGTTCAGTGCTCACCGCACGAAACGGGGCACGGCATCCCAGCAGCCATCACGCCTCCTCGTTCACCGACAGGGACACGATCTAGATCTAGACCTCGAAGGCCAGGCTTCAGCAGTGTTCACCCATCGGCGGACTTGGACACCACTCTGACCCAAGACCAGGCGGTGTGGCCCCATTAGGCT
>JAOPVG010000201.1 GCA_025966255.1 Jatrophihabitans sp. | reverse complement strand
CGGGAAAAAGAGGCGAGGGCCCATCGATCCGGGTCCACACGCCGACGACCGTGGCCGTGTCGCCGCCGTCGTACCGGACCATGCCCGTGAAGTCGGCGCAGAGCGCTCGCCCGATCTCGGCAGTGATCGTGGCGAACCCCTCCTCCGGCGCCGCGGCCCGGGCGACCAGGGTCGCCACCCGGCGCAAGGCGGCCTGCTCGTCGGCGTACCCACGCAGCTCGAGGTGGGCTTGCGCGTTCGCGATCGCGGTCGCCAGCAGCTCGGTGAAGCCGGCGAGCCGGTGCTCGGCACCGGCGGGGAGGGTGTCCTCGCCTCTGGACGCGACGATCATCACGCCCCACACTCGGCCCTCGACACTGATCGGCGCGCCGGCTGATGAGCGGATGCCGAACCCGCGCGCGGACTCGGTGACCCGGCTGGAGTCGGCATATTGATCGAAGCGCGCGGCCCGGTTGGTCTCGAACACCAGCGTCGTCACGTTCTGCCCGCCGACTGGTGTCCTGATGCCGGTGAGTTCATCCTCGCCGGTTCGGCTCCAGGCTCCGACGACCTCGACGCAGCCGTCCGGGTCGTAGCGGCCGACCAGCGCGAAGTCGACGGCGGGATAGGCCTGCCCGACCTCGGCGGCGACCACCGCGAAGACCTCCTCCGGCGGCGCAGCCTGGGCGACGAGCGTCGCCACCCGTCGTAGTGCGGCCTGCTCGTCGGCGATCTCGCGCAGTTCCGCGCGGGCGTGGGTGTTCGCGATCGCGGTTGCAACGAGTTCGGTGAACGGCGGGATCCGCTGCTCGGCCGCGGACGGCAGGGGCTCGGGTCGGGTCCGCGCGGCGATGACCACTCCCCACAACCGCCCCTCGACCATGATCGGGCTGCCGCTGCCGGTCTGCACCCCGGCCCGCTGGAAGGCGCCGGCGACCGACCCCGGCGGCCCCGCGAATCGCAGGGTCCGCCCCAACTGGCCGGTGCGCAGCACGGAGACGGCAACGCCCTCGCCCTCCACCGTCAGCCGCGTCCCGAGCCCCAGACCCGGCAGATCACCCCAGCAACCAACGACCGTCGCGGCGCCATCGCGCTCGTACCGAAGCACGACTGCGACGTCCGCCCCCGACAGTTGCGCCACCTCCTGGGCCACCGCGGAAAAGATCTCGTCGGGGGAGCGCGTCTTGGCTACGAGGGTCGCCACCCGACGCAGCGCCGCCTGCTCGCTCGCCAGCCGCCCGACCTCCTCCCGCGCCAGGCGCTCGTCGTCGAGGACGCTCAGCACCCGCATCGTCATCGCCGCTACTTGGGCCATCCCCCGCAACAGGCCGGTTTCCTCGCGGGACAAGCCGTCCGGTCCAAGTCGAGCCACCACGAGCGTGGCGCCGGGTGGATGCTCGAGCGCGGCTGCCGCTGCCGCGCAGGAGCCGACACCGGGCACCTCCAGCCGGGCATCCGCGGCACCCGGCATCACTGCCTCGAGGTCAGCGATCGGTGCAGTGCCCTCGCGGTAGCCGACGGCCGCGACCAGTTCAGCGCCGCACACGATCGCCGCCATGTCTGCGTCCAGCGCCTCGGCCGCGTTCTCGACTGCCGCGCCCGCGGCCGCGGCCTCAGTCTTGGCGGTCGAGACGACCGCAATGAACTCGGCGAGCGGTTGCGCCGGCCACGCCGAAGCGTCCATGTCAGGCGACCGAGAGAACAACCAGGGTTTGGTTGTGGAAGCCGCGTACGCCGCGCGTGCGCGCGATCTCGCCATAGGTGTACAAACCGGCAATCGGTGTCCCCGGCGCGCTCGCGGCAAGCCGGTCCACCTCGGCTCGTATCCCCGCATCTCCGAGGATGCTGCGCCTGGCGACGCAGTCGAACGCAATCATCCCCAACGGCGGGTGTCCGCCGAGTGCGGCGAGGGAGTCACCGCATGCGGCGTCGGTCGCCTCCAACACCGATTGCGCGTCGCCTTCCATGATCGAGACGATTGCGCCCTGCGGGACCTCGCCGATGCACGACAGAGACCGCTCCACGAGGTCGCCGCCGCTGATGGAGCGCACCTGTTCCTCGCCGCGCGGACGGCCGAGCCCGAGCGGATGCGTGAGTGCCACGCGCGCGAGCCCTTCCTGATCCCAGTGATCCGGCTCCGCGATATCGAGGCGCCCGAGGTAGAGGTCGAGCGCCGGCCGGTCATCGAGCGTGTACACGCGGCTGCCGTCGCTGGCGGTGACGAGCATCGGTTCGCCGACTCGCCTCCAGCCGTGACGGACGCCGATCCCGAGCGGCGCCGAAGAAGCGATCCCGGCCGCGACGACCGAGTCGGTGAGGACGCGGTCGCCGTGGAGCTGGAACGTCTTTGTCATCCTGAGGTCGTCGCCTGCGCAGCCACCGACGAGCGGCACGGCCGCCCCGAGAACGCCATGGGCGCCGCGGATGATCTCCTGCTGGTCACCAGCCAGGCCGTCGGTCAAGAGAAGAAGCGCCGGGTGCGGCAGATCATCGCGGTCCGGGAGGCAGCGGGCCACGTGTGCTCCGGCGTCGCGCATATTCCGGGAGGCCTCGGTAGCGGCCGCTGTCTCGACGGCGAACCCGTCGCCGCCCAGGGCGGTGACAACAACGCTCGCGTCGCTGGCGCCCTCAGCGGCGATCTCCCCGGCGGTCGTGCACCCGATCAGCGGCACGTCGCCGGCCCGCGCCCGGATCTCCAGCAGCAGGGCCTCTAGATCGTGGGATTGCGAGCAGAAGACGATCAGCACTTTTGCGTCGCCACGCAGGAGCGCCTTGTCGGCCGCCCGGGTCCCCGCGCCGGGCTGGACTCCTCGGGCGAACCCGACCCCCAACCAGCGATCAGATCGCACGCGACCCCCAACCAAAGCCCGGTATATCGACGCTACCGGACGGCTCCCACCCTGCCAACCAGGCTATCAACGCACAGTGTGCGCTCACGACTCGCACAGGCGACACATGGCACGCGCTCAGGACGGATGGTCAGGATGTAGGAGCGAACAAATGCCAAGGAGGCACATCATGACGAGCACCCCGTTCGCCTACCAACCCCGACTCGACCCCGCCTACACCGCCTGGAACACCGCCGCGAGCTACGACAACTACGCCGCCGCCCAGCGCGCGGTCGACCGGCTGTCCGACGACGGTTTCCCGGTCGAGCACCTCGACATCATCGGCTCGGATCTGCGACTCGTGGAGCGGGTGACTGGCCGACTCACGAAGCGTCGCGCAGCCATTGCCGGCGCAGCGGCCGGCGCCTGGTTCGGCCTGCTCATGGGCTTGCTGCTCTCGATCTTCACCACTGGCGGATGGTTCACCTTGCTCGTGGTCGCCACCGTGATCGGTGCGGCCTGGGGCGCCTTGTTCGGGTACATGCAGCACGCTGCGACGCGTGGTAACCGCGACTTCGCCTCGGCGCGCAGCCTTGCGGCAACGCGCTATGACGTCGTCGCCCGCGACGGCTATGTCGACGCCGCTCGAAGCGGTCTCCAACAGGCTGGCCTACTGAACCTGGCCGCCTGACCCAGCACCCTAGAGCGTGGGGGCCAGCCGGCCGACCGGGCGGACAAGTCCGGTCACGCGTCCGGACAGGTTGGCCGTTCGGGCGAGCATCATTGCGACCGCCATGAAGACCAGCGCGTCGGTGATGGCGTTGCTGGTGACCCGGTGCTCGAGCATCCACGTGCCGAGCGGGCGGTTGAACCAATGCAGTGAGCCGTAGGTGAACGCGACGCGTGCGCCGATCACCACGATCCACAAGGCGGCGTAACTTCGCCCCGCCCCGCTGGTCGGCCGGGCCGTCCGCGGGTTGCGGTAGACGATCATGAGCGCCGTCGCGACCAGGCCGAGAACGAGCCCGATTACGGTGCCGGCGATTTCGAGCGCGAGGCCGTAGCCACCGGCGCTGACGGATTTCAGAAACAGCGGAGCGATCACCACGGAGAGCAGCACCGGACGAGCCAGGCGGAACCAGCCGATCGTGCGATGCCAACCGAGGTCGGCCTGAAGCACCGCGGCGAGCACGAGGCCGTTGACAATCAGTGCTTCGGTCATTGTCGACATGTGCACCAGCGTCGCGGGACGGACCTTGCCACCGCATCACCACCAACGCCCGTCGTCGCGGCCTGCTGACGGGAGGTCCCAGTTCCGGCTGGCAGGTGATTCGACGCCGGCGCCGGCCACCCGGGCTTGGCGCGTCGATGTCAGTTGAGCCGTAGTGGGAGCTGGACGGTGACCAGCGTCCCCTCGCCAGGGGGGCTGCTGACGCCGATCGAGCCGCCCAACGCCTCCGCCCGGTCGCGGAGCCCGATCAGACCAGAGCCGGCGGCCGGATCTGCGCCGCCTACGCCGTCGTCGCGAATCGCGAGGTGAAGGCCGTTGTCGCGGTTCTCGAGGGAGATCCGTACCAGCGACGCGTGGGCGTGCTTCGTCGCGTTGGTAAGCGCCTCCGACACCACGTAATACGCCGCCACCTCGATCGGCTCGGGGAGCCGGGCAATCGAGGCGACATCGAGTTCGACCGCGATTGCCGCCCGGCGGCCGAGCGTTCGCAGCGCCGGCCCGAGCCCGCCTTCGGACAGGATCGCCGGGTGGATGCCCCGGGCGATCTCGCGTAGATCCTCGACCACGCCGTTGAGCTCGTCCGCGACCTGTCCAATCTCCGTCTCGAGTTCTCGGAACTCGACGGGAACCGTGGACTGCGCGACACGCAGTTCGAGGCCGAGCGAGACGAGACGCTGCTGGGTCCCGTCGTGGAGGTCCCGTTCGATCCGCCGCCGGGTCTCATCCGCGGCGGCGACGATGCGAGTCCGCGACGCGGCCAGCTGGGCTCGGCTTTCGGCGTTTCCGACGGCGGTGGCGACGAGTTCGGTGAAGTCGGCCATGCGGTCGGCGGCACCGTCGGCGAAGGGCCCTTGCTTCGTCATCGCGAGTACGACGCCCCACAGGCCGCCCTCGACGATGATCGGGCTCGCCGCCATCGACCGGATGCCAAGCCGGCGTAAGCCCTCGGCGGCGGGATCGGACACGCTGCTCCACGCGTCCTCGTCGGCCTGGGCCGAGCGGCCGGTCCGCCAGACCATCGCGGGGGGAAGGTAGTGCCGCAGTTCCACGCGCGTGCCGACCGGCAAGCTGTCCGGGACCTCGCCGTTGCCGCCCATGACCACGACCGAGCTTCCGTCCGCCTCGAAGCGCCCGATGCCCGCGACATCCGCGCCGAGCAGTCGGCGGATCTCCTCAGCGACCGCGGAGAAGATCTCGACCGCATTGATGCCCTGGGCAACGAGCGTCGCGACGCGCCGCAGCGCAGCCTGCTCCGCGAATAGGCGGGCGAGCTCGTCCCGGCTCGCCTCCAGAGCGT
>JAOPVG010000222.1 GCA_025966255.1 Jatrophihabitans sp. | reverse complement strand
AGCCCGTCGCCGCCCTTCTGTACGTAGCCCTGCTCGCGCAGTTCCCGCTCGATGCGCCGCAGCTGGCCCATGTCGTCGACGGCGGCTCGCCCCAGCGCCCGCTCGATGAGCTCCTCGTCGATGTCGTCGAGCGACGCACCCGGATAGTCCTGGCCGAGCAGCTCGTCCAACTGGTCGAGGTCGGCGAGTTCGGCGAGCGCGCCGGTGGCGTCGGACAGACCGAGGCCCTCCTCGCCGTCCATTCGCGTGCGGCCTCCCCAGCGCAGATCGGGACGCGCCGACTGCAGGCCCTGCCGGAGCCGGGCGAGCTCGTCGGCGAGCCCGGCCTCGCCCATGGCCTGGGCCATCAGGCCGGCCAGCTCCTCGCGCTGTTCGGGCGTGAGCGAATCCATGAGCTGCTGCGCGGCGGCCGCCCGGCGGGCCAGCGCGTCGACGAGCTCGGCGAGATTGGCCGGCTGCTCGGGGAAGAAGTCGCCGAAGTTCTGCATGAACTCGTCGAACTGCTCCTGCGTGTGCTCACCGCGGGCGTCGGAGTCGAGCATGTCGTTGAGAGCGCTGATCATGTCCCGCACCCGGGCGAGATCCTCCGGCGTGGCGTTCTGCATCGCCTCGCGCATGCCCGCGAACTGCTGGTCGAGCACCTCGCTGCGCAGCAGGTCCTGGATCTGCTGGTACGCCGCTTGGGCATCGGGGGAGCGCCATTGGTACTCGGCGAGCTCGCGCACTGCTCGGGCGGTGTCCTTGGGCAGCGCGTCCAGCTCGGCCTCGGCCATCCGGGCCGAATCCGCCGGGTCGGGGAACAGCGCGCGGCGCTCCTCCTCGATCGCGGTGTCGAGCAGCTCCCGGATCTGGTCGAGGGTGCCGTCCAGCCGGCCGCCCTGACGCAGTTCGCGGGCCCGCTCGCGGGCCTGGCGGCGTAAGGAGTCGAGACCGTCGCGGCCCGTCGAGCCCCGGCGCAGCAGCCGGTTGAGGGCGGCACGGGGGGACATTCCGGCCAGGACGTCGTCGCCGATCTCGTCCAGGGCCTCCCTGACGTCATACGGCGGCTCCAGCGGATCGGGGCCACCGTCAAAGGCGCCATACCTAAGCCTCATGAGGTGACCACCAACGCGATGAGCGCTCGCGCGAAGAGCCCGCCGTCGCGCGAGCGGTCGAGGCGAGGATCCGAGCTCGTCGGATTGAGCACAGGATCAGGCACCATAAACCGTCCTGGCGCCGTCGGTGTCCTTGGCGAGGCGGCGGTTGAGGTACAGGCCCTCCAGGGCGAATTCGAGGACGGACGCGGCGACGCCGATCGCCGCCGGCCCCTCGCCCACGCCGTCGGGCTCGAGCCGGTCGAGCAGGGCCGACAGCACCGGGACGGGCCCGAGCTGGGTCAGCAGGTCCTGCGCGCCGACCGTGTCGCCGGTGGTGACCGTCAGCCCGCCTTCGAAGCGTTCCTGCAGCACGCGCAGGTCGAGCCCGGCCAGTCGAGCCCGGAAGGTCTCGACGACCGAGCGGCGCAGCAGGTGCTCGAGGACCTCGAACTCCCGCCCCTCGTCGGCATCGTCGAACTCCACCTTGCCGCGCGAGGCCGGGACGATCGTGGGCAGGTCGCACACCCGAGCCACAGCGGCGTCCTCGTGCGTCAGGGCCGCACGGCGTACCGCCGCCGCCGCCACCGTCTCGACCGCGGCGATTGCGAAGCGGGCCGACACGCCGGAGCGCTGGTCGACCTGCGGCGCGTCACGCACGGAGCGGGCAAAACGGCCGACCACCTCGAGCAGGTGCGACGGCACGAGCGGGGCGGCGTGATCGGTATCGGCCCACAGCACCGAGGCCTCTTGCGCGATCAGGGCCAGCTCGTCGCTGAGCTCCAGCGGGTAGTGCGTGCGCACTTCGGCGCCGAAGCGGTCCTTCAGCGGCGTGATGATGCGGCCGCGGTTCGTGTAGTCCTCGGGGTTGGCGATGGCCACGACGAGCAGGTCGAGCGGCAGCCGCAGCTGGTACCCGCGCACCTGGATGTCACGCTCTTCCAGCACGTTGAGCAGCGCGACCTGGATGCGCTCGGCGAGGTCGGGCAGTTCGTTGATCGCGAAGATGCCGCGGTTGGTGCGCGGCACGAGGCCGTAGTGCACCGTCTCCGGGTCGCCGAGGGTTCGGCCCTGCGCCACCTTGATCGGGTCGATGTCGCCGATGAGGTCGCCGACGCTGGTGTCGGGCGTGGCGAGCTTCTCGCCGAATCGCTCGCTGCGGTGCTTCCAGGAGACCGGCGTCAGCTCCCCGTCCTGGGCGGTGAGGTTCTGGCAGCGCACGCAGATCGGCGCGTACGGGTGGTCGTTGATCTCGCAGCCGGACACGACCGGCGTCCACTCGTCGAGCAGACCGAGCAGCGTGCGGATGAGGCGGGTCTTGCCCTGTCCGCGCTCGCCGAGGAGCACGAGGTCGTGGCCGGCGAGCAGTGCCCGCTCGACCTCGGGCACGACGGTGTCGTCGAAGCCGACGATGCCGGGCAGGGTGGGTTGGCCGGCGGCCAGGCGGGTGATGAGGTTCTGTCGGATCTCGGTCTTGACGGAGCGCTGGACGTGTCCGGAGGCGCGGAGCTCTCCCAGGGTGGCGGTGGTGGGTCGATTCACTCCATGACGCTACGTCGCGCGGGGCCCTCGTCGCCACCGTGGACCGCGGCCCGCGGGCGGAGACCGTCAGAACTGCAGGAAGAAGTCCTGGGCCATCGTGACCAGCGCGGGATCGTTGTTCGGCGTGGAACCGCTGAGATACCAGGCGTCGGTGATCGTGCAGCCGCCGTCCTGTCCGAGCGCCTTGAACGCGTCCGGGGAGGGCACCCGGGTGGGGCCGCTGGGCAGGCGGTACCCGTCCCGGAACAGGTCGTCGATGTTGCCCGTCCCGTCCTTCGTGACGAGCTGCTCGAAATCTCCGGCCGTCGTGTAGACCTTCGGCGCCGTCCCTTTGAAGTTGAGCGTCGACTGCGCAAAGCCAACCCCGCGGCCGTTCACCGTGGTGGTCGCCAGGCGCCGGGTGAGCCCCCCGCAGGGGTGTTGTGTCAAGTAGGTGATCACTGGCGTGCCGTAGGCGTGGTCGAAGCAGGTCGGGTCGGTCCCCTC
>JAOPVG010000018.1 GCA_025966255.1 Jatrophihabitans sp. | reverse complement strand
ACGCGGCCGGGTGGGTCACCCGGGCGCCGAGGAACCGGACCGCCGGCTCGTCCGAACCAGCCGACTCGACGGGCTGGTCGCGCAGATACAGCCGCGCCTCCCACCGCTGCGGCAGGTCGACGTGCAGCCCGTGCGCGGCGACCCGGGTGCGCGGTCCGCCCGCGACCGTGCGGCTCATCGCGGATCGTCCGGGTCGGCGATGCCGTACAGCCGCGGGTCGCCGGGCAGGATGCCGGCGGCGAGCAGTTCGCGATCGACGGCGGCCTCCTGCGAGGCATCCCGCGACGGTTTGGGGAGCGTCGGGCCGGACGTCACGAAGCCGACGTCGCCGGTCGAACGGGCCAGCAGCTGGGCAACCTGGCGCAATGACTGGCCGGTGCCCTCGCCGCGCACCCGGCCAGTGCGTCCGTCGACGAACACGACATGCGGCGAGCCGGGCACGGCGTAGTCCGTCCACGCCTGCGAGGACAGTACGACGTCCACTCCCGCCGGCGCCCTGGCCGCGAGGTCGGACACGCTCTCCTCCCGCGCACTCTGCGGCACGACGATGAGGCGCGTTCCGGCGGGCAGAGGGACGGGCCGGGCCAGCTCGCTCCAGAACACCTCGCACGACTCGCACCCGCTGGACAGGAACAGCAGCAGTGTGTCGTTCTCGACTCCGACGACGCGAGCGCTGATGATCTCGCCGGCCAGCGACTCCCCGGCGATGTCGTGGGCATCAGCGAACTCATCGGGGGACCGGCTCGGTGGGGCGGCCGCCGCCGTTGGCGCCGGCGCGGACGGTGCCGCCAGCGGAAGCAGGTCGAAGGTGCGGGGTGCGGCGTCGGCCCCGCCGTCGAGCTGGTGCAGGCGGCGCAGCACCGCGCCGTAGGCGCGCAGTAGCCCGGCGACGAGTACGGACAACACGGCCAGCAACACCGTCTCGATCAGGACCAGGACCGTCACTGCGCCGCCTCCAGACGTCGGGCCGATGCGAGAGCAGGAAGCGCCGTGATCGCCAGGTAGCCCAGCCACGCCAGCAACACCACCTGCCCGCAGGCGGTCGCGCTCATCACGGCACCGTGGTCGAACAGCCCGGCGCCGGTCGGGACGGGCCGCATTACTGCGATGACGGCGACGGCGAGGCAGACCACGTCGAGCGCGACGTGGGCGAACCCGACGGGACTGGCGGCGCGGCCGAAGCAACCGCACGACGTGTCCTGGGCGCGGGACGCCAGGCGCAGCGCCACGGCGGCGAAGACGAGGTAGCACGCGCCGAGCAGGACGGCGGGAAGTCGACCCCCGACGGCAACTACGAGTACGCCCACCGTCACCTCGACCGTGCCGCCGGCCCGCACCGCAACGGTCCACAGGGATCGATGGCGCCGCGTGGCCGGAAGCAGCGTAGTGATCATCGCGGCGGCCGGTGCCGGCGAACGGAGTTTCGCGAGTCCGGACACGGCGAGCAGGACGGCTGCTGCTGCGCTCAGCGATCCGATCACGATTGCCCCTTAGCTATGCGCTGTCCGATGGTTCCACGGACCCGGGCGGCGAACCAGAGGCGAATCGCCCGTGATCTTGACGGATCGCAGCATGATCCGTATGACTGGTCCTGATTCGCGTGTTTGGTCCAGGAAACGTCCTCGACCGAGCCGGGGGTGTCCGACGATGGACGCGGCGAGCGGGAGGATGTTTGGTGGGGCCGTTCATCCGCCCGGTGCGCGCGAGGTTTTCCGCCGTCTGCGTCGCCGCGCTGTCCGTCGCGGCCGTTGCCGTCGTCCTCGTCGTCGCGCCCCGACCGGCCGGCGCAGCGACGCGGGCAGAGGTCCTCTCCTCGGCCGGCGCCTACGGCCCCGCGCATGGCTACCAGGTGGGTATCGCCGTCTTCGACACCAAGACCGGAAAGGTCTATGGGGCTGGATCGAACAACAGCACATTCGCGTCGGAGTCGGTGGTCAAGGTCTTCATCGCGACGCGCATCCTGTTGCAGGGTCGGATGCACGGCGCGACCGCCGTGCGCGCCCGCAAGATGATCGCCCAATCCGACGACGCGATTGCGAGCTCGCTCTACGGCTCGGTCGGTGGCGATTCATTGATCACTTGGATCAAGAATTATTACCACGTGCCCAACCTGGGCTCGCCCCCGCGCCGGGCGGGCTGGTGGGGCGGCACCTACATCACTCCCGATGGGCTCGTGCGCCTGTACGCGAAGCTGAAGGCGGACAACCGCGTCCGCCACTGGCTGTTCACGGCGATGCACGCCGCCACGAAGTACGGCTCCGACGGCTTCTACCAGTACTTCGGGATTCCCTCCGCAACGAGCAATGCCGCGATCAAGCAGGGCTGGGGCAACGACTACGCCGGCAGCAACGCTTCCGAGAACAGCACCGGCTTCGTGAACGGCGACCGGTACGCCGTGGCCATCCTGGCGCGCGGACCGGCCAGTACCTACGGCGCCCGGATCGGCGCGATGCTCACCACGACGGCGAGGCGGCTGCTGCCTAACGGCTGGTTCCCGGACAACGTTCCGACGATCACGTCGACGACCTCGACCTCGGGCGTCACGACTGGCGGCAACGCCTTCTTGCTCCACGGGACGGACTTCACGCACGTCTCCGCGGTCATGTTCGGCATCTACCATGCGCACACGTGGAGCGTGCTGTCGCAATACACGATCAAGGTGTCGCCACCGGCGCACCCGGCCGGAACCGTCACCATCCAAGTGGTCACTTCTCATGGGACCTCGAGTGTCAGCGGCCCGCACTACAAGTACGTATCTCCGCCGACGGTGACGACCCTGAGCGCGACGTCCGGATCCACCGACGGCGGCACCACTCTGACCATCACCGGTACCAACTTCGTGCGGGTGAGCAAGGTGCTGTTCGGGTTGACGCCCGGTCTGTCGCTCAAGGTCACGTCGTCGACGTCCTTGCAGGTCGTCACCCCGCCGCGAGCGGCCGGGCCTGTGCATGTCCAGGTGAGCACGGCCTATGCCGTCTCGCCGACCGGCGCTGCGGACTTGTTCACCTACGTGGTTCCGCCCGCGGTCAGCGAACTCGGCCCGTCCAGCGGCGCCGGACCGGGCAGCACTGCCATCACGACGCCGGCGAGCTCGGACCCGGCTACCGTGCGCGTTCCACCGGCCCCCTGATCATCGGCTGTCGGCCGCTCACGCCAGGATGAGGCATGACCTCAGCCTCCCCGGTGCGACGGCTCGCCGACACGCTCGTCAACCGCCTGCTCGTGGCCGACCCGTTCAGCGGCACCGCGCTCGGGCTGCGCGAGTACGACACGCTGGTACCGGATCCGTCGGCCGCCGCCGAGGCCGCCCTGGACGCTGACCTCGCCGGGATCGCGGCCCAGGCCGAGACCCTCGACGCGCAGACTCCGGCCGAGCGGGTCACCCT
>JAOPVG010000161.1 GCA_025966255.1 Jatrophihabitans sp. | reverse complement strand
CGGTCCAGGCCGTGCGAGCGGTACGAGTGGGCATGTGTCTCTCCTTGGGTGAGGGGCGTCTGATCGGTACTTCCATCTTGCGTCAGGACGGCCGAGCACGAAGGTACTGATCCGGCCAGTACACGTCATCGCCGAGTTCGTGGGCCGCGCGCTGCGGCCAGGTCGGCTCGCGGAGCAGCGCCCGGGCGAGGAACACTGCGTCGGCTCACCCGGCGTCAACCTACGCGGGCCGCGGGATCTTCCCGGCTGTGGCGGGTAGGAGAGGGTTGGCGCCCGCCGGTAGGTGTCACCCCAGGATCAACAGCGAATCAGAGGAGTTCCAGGCATGGCTGATCCCGATCTCAAGATTCATTCGTCCGGCACGTTCACGATCGGTGACAAGGAGGTGCACCGTCTCGGCTTCGGCGCGATGCGCCTGACGGGGCCGGGCATCTGGGGCGAGCCCGACGATCGTGCCGAGTGCGTGCGGGTCGTTCGCCGGGCGGTGGAACTCGGCGTCGACCTCATCGACACAGCTGATTCCTACGGGCCGTACGTCAGCGAGGAGATCATCCGCGAGGCACTGCATCCGTACCCCGAGCAGGTGCTCGTCGCGACGAAGGCCGGCCTGGTGCGGCACGGGCCGGACGTGTGGGCACCAGTGGGGCGTCCGGAGTACCTGCGTCAAGAGGTCGAGATGAGCCTGCGGCGTCTCGGGCTCGAGCGCATCGACCTCTTCCAGTTGCACCGGATCGACGCGAAGGTGCCGTTCGAGGAGCAGATCGGGGAGCTCAAGACGATGCAGGACGAAGGCAAGATCGCCGCGATCGGCCTGTCGGAGGTCAGCGTCGAGGAGATCGATGCCGCGCGCAGGATCGCCGAGATCGCTACCGTGCAGAACCTGTACAACCTGAGCAATCGCCAGTCCGAAGACGTGGTGGACTACTGCACGCGCGAGAGCATCGGTTTCATCCCGTGGTTCCCGATCAACGCCGGGGCCCTGGCCGACCGCGGCGGGCCCGTCGACGAGATCGCTGAGGCCACCGACACCACGCCGGCCCAGGTTGCGTTGGCCTGGCTGCTGGCCCGCGCGCAGATCATCCTGCCGATCCCGGGCACGTCCACCGTCGAGCACCTCGAGGAGAACGTTGCGGCGGCCGGACTCCGCCTCACTCGGGACCAGGTCGACGAACTGACCGCCGCCGCCAACGCGGCGTGAGCGCCGCGGCCGCTGACCGCCGTATCGCCGGGTGGCCCGGCGTTGCCCTCGTCGGCGCCGCGTTCACCATCACGATGCTGGGCACCACGCTGCCCACCCCGCTGTACCCGATCTACGCGGCGGAGTTCGGGTTCGGCGAGCTGGTCACCACGGTCGTGTTTGCCGTATACGCCGCCGGCGTTATCGCCGGTCTGCTGCTGTTCGGGCACTGGTCCGACCAGATCGGACGGCGTCCGATGCTGCTCGCCGGACTCGTGCTGTCCGGGCTGTCGGCCATCGTCTTCCTGCTGCCCGGTGCGATCGCCTGGCTCTACGTCGGACGCGTGCTGTCCGGATTGTCGGCCGGGATCTTGACCGGCACCGCCACAGCCACGATCGTCGATCTGGCGCCGCCGCAGGGCCGGGCCCGGGCCGGCCTGGTAGCGGCGGCCGTGAACATGGGCGGTCTCGGACTGGGTCCGTTGCTGGCCGGCGTGCTCGCAGAGTGGGCACCGTCGCCGACGCGGCTGTGTTTCCTCGTCGACCTCGCCCTGGTCGTGGTCGGTCTCGGATTGGTAATGGTCGTGCGGGACCCGGTGTCACGCGTCGATTCCCCTCGACTCGCGCCGCGGCCGTTGCACGTGCCGGCCGAAATGCGCGCGGTCTTCACGCGAGCCGCGATCGCCGGGTTCGCGGGCTTCGCCGTGCTCGGCCTGTTCACGTCGGTGTCGCCCGCCTTTCTCGGGACGGTGCTGCACCACAGCAATCGCGCGCTGGTGGGCGTGGTGGTCCTGTGCGCATTCGCGGCATCGGTTGCCGGGCAGGTGCTGTCGGCTCGACTCGCCCTGGATCGCGCGCTGCGTGGGGGCTGCGTGACGTTGATCGTCGGCATGGCGATCGTGGCGTTGAGCCTGGACGCGCACTCGCTGGCTCTGCTCGTCGTCGGAGCGGTGATTGCCGGGGTCGGTCACGGCATGAGTTTCCGCGCCGGGCTCGGCTCGGTGGCGGGTGCGGCCCCGGACGACGAGCGCGGCGAGGTGACGTCCACCTTCTTCGTCGTGCTGTACGTCGGCATATCTATCCCGGTGATCGGGGTCGGTTCGATGGCGAGCGCGTTCGACCTGGTCACGGCCGGGGTGGTGTTCGCCGCGCTCGTCGCCCTGCTCGCCGCGACGGCCCTGGTCCTGCTCACCCGCGCCGACCGCGCCCGGTCCTGACGGGCTCAGCGTGTTCGCCGACCGGCAGGAATAGGGTCGGCCTTCGACCGGACGTTGATGGGAGCTGGCTGAATGCGTGACCTGCTGCTGGTGCTGGCGGTGTTTGCCGCCTGCGTGGTGGAGTCCGTCGAGGCGTTGACAATCGTGCTGGCGGTGGGCCTGACCCGCGGCTGGCACGCGACCATGCGCGGCGTGGCGGGCGGCCTGATCGTCCTGGCGATCATCGTCGCCGCGCTCGGTCCGGCCTTGACGGTCCTGCCGATCGACGCGCTGCGTCTGGTGGTCGGCGGACTGTTGCTGATCTTCGGCCTAGGGTGGCTGCGCAAGGCGATCCTGCGAGCGTCGGGATTCAAGGCGCTGCACGACGAGGACGCGATCTACCAGCGCGAGCGCGCGGCGGCCGAGCAGGCCCAGCCGGCCGGGCAGGGGATCTTCGGGGACTCGTATGCGTTCACCCTCGCGTTCAAGGGAGTCCTACTCGAAGGGCTCGAGGTGGCGTTCATCGTCCTGACGTTCGGCGCCAACCAGCACAGCATTCCGCTGGCAGCGGTCGGTGCGGTGGCCGCGGTCGTCCTCGTCGCGGTCGCGGGCGTCGCGCTGCGGGCGCCGCTGGCGCGGGTTCCGGAGAACACGCTCAAGTTCGCGGTCGGCGTGATGCTGATCGCGTTCGGCACCTTCTGGGGCGTGGAGGGGGCCGGCGGCCATTGGCCCGGAGCCGATCTAGCGTTGCTCGTGATCATCGGCGGCGTACTCGTGCTGGCCCTCGCCGCCGTCTGGGTGCTGCGCGGGGTGCACGCCAAGCAGGTCGCGGACGACCTCGTCCAGGCCGGCGCCGCGACCCCTGTTCCGGACCCGCGATGAACCGGCTCGGCCGCGGAGCACGCGCCTTCGGTGCGTTCTGGTGGGACTTCATCGTCGGCGACGACTGGCGCATCGCCGCCGGTGTCGTCCTCGCCCTCGGCGCGACCGGCGCCGTGGCCAGAACGTCCGTCCCCGCGTGGTGGCTCGTGCCCGTGGCCGTCACGGCCATCCTCGCGCTGTCCCTCTGGCGCACTACCCGCAGGGCAAGATGACCCAGCGGGTTCAGCCCGGTTGGCTCCATTCGTCGGCGCCGGCCGCCTCGGCGCCGATGGTGGTGTCGTCGCCGTGGCCGGTATGCACCACCGTCTCCGTAGGCAGGACCAACAGGCGCGACCGGATGGAGGCGACGATCGTGTCGAAGTCGGAGTACGAGCGACCGGTCGCGCCGGGACCACCTTGGAAGAGCGTGTCGCCGGTGAACACTGCGCCGAGGTCAGGCGCGTAGTAACACACCGCCCCCGGGGCGTGCCCGGGCGTGTGCAGAACCTGTAGTTCGGTGCCGCCGACGCTGACCGTGTCGCCGTCGGCGATCGGCTCGAAGGCGGTGTGTCGATAGGTCATGCGCCAGAGCACTTCGTCGTCCGGATGCAGCCGCACCGGCGCGTCGAAGCGGTCGGACAGCTCGTTGGCCACGGTGACGTGGTCGTCGTGGCCGTGCGTGCACAGGATCGCGACGACCCGCCGGTCGCCGATGAGCTCGGCGATCGGGTCGGCGTCGTGCGGGGCGTCGATGACGACGCACTCGGCATCGTCACCGATCACCCAGACGTTGTTGTCGACGTCCCACGTGCCGCCGTCGAGGCTGAACGTGCCACTAGTGACGGTGTGGTCGATGCGGGCGCTCACAACACGACGACCGAGCGCAGCACATCGCCGGAATGCATCTTGGTGAACGCCGCCTCGATGTCGTCGATACCGATCTCCTCGCTGACGAACTTGTCCAGCGGCAGCCGACCCTGCAGGTAGAGGTCGATGAGCATCGGAAAGTCACGCGACGGCAGGCAGTCGCCGTACCAGGACGACTTCAGCGCACCGCCGCGGCCGAAGAAGTCGATCAGCGGCAGTTCGAGCGTCAGCTCGGGATTCGGTACGCCGACGAGTACCACGGTGCCGGCCAGATCGCGTCCGTAGAAGGCCTGCTTGTACGTCTCCGGACGGCCGACGGCGTCGACGACGACGTCGGCGCCGTTGCCGTCGGTGAGCTCCTGGATCGCAGCGACCACGTCGTCGACGCCGAGACCCTTCGAGTTGATCGTGTGGGTTGCCCCGAACTGCTTGGCGTTCTCGAGCTTCCGGTCGTCGATG
Source organism: Jatrophihabitans sp. (assembly GCA_025966255.1). Taxonomy (GTDB): domain Bacteria; phylum Actinomycetota; class Actinomycetes; order Mycobacteriales; family Jatrophihabitantaceae; genus Jatrophihabitans. Next base: position 7,682 of record JAOPVG010000161.1, on the reverse strand, counting down.
TCGATGGCGATGATCTTCGCCGCGTTCGCGAGCCGGCTGCCCGCTATTGCGGCCGCGCCCACGCCGCCACAGCCGATCACGGCGATGCTCTGGCCGAGGTGCACGCCACCGGTGTTGACGGCCGCGCCGAGCCCGGCCATCACGCCGCAGCCGAGCAACCCGGCCACGGTGGCCGGAGCCGACGGGTCGACCTTCGTGCACTGACCGGCCGCGACCAGTGTCTTGTCCGCGAAGGCCCCGATGCCGAGAGCGGGCGAGAGCTCGTTGCCGTCTTCGAGCGTCATCTTCTGCTTGGCGTTGTGGGTGTTGAAGCAGTACTGCGGCTCGCCCCGCTTACAGGCCCGACACTGCCCGCAGACCGCGCGCCAGTTGAGGATCACGAAGTCTCCCGGTGCCACCTCGGTGACGTCCGGACCCACTGCCTCCACGACGCCGGCCGCCTCGTGGCCGAGCAGGAACGGGAAGTCATTGTTGATGCCGCCGTCGCGGTAGTGAAGGTCGGTGTGGCAGACCCCGCAGGCCTGCACCTGGACGAGCGCCTCACCCGGACCCGGGTCGGGCACGTTGATCGTCACGACCTCGACGGGCGCGTTCACGCTGCGAGCGATAACTCCGCGAACCTGGTTGGTCATGCCTCGTACACCGGGACGATGGTGGCGCGGCCCAGCGTGTGACTGAAGAGGTTGAAGCCGAGGTAGGCCGGCGTTGCCTCGGCCGGGATGTCGAGGCTCGGGACGTCCACCGCATGCACGACGATGTAGTAGTGGTGCGGGCCGTGGCCTGCGGGCGGAGCGGCGCCGACGTAACCCGGACTGCGGGCATCGTTGTTCAGCTGAACCGCTCCGTCGGGCAGCTTCGACCCGTCGCCCGCGCCTGCCCCCTTCGCGAGTTCGGTCACGTCAGCCGGGATGTTGAACACTGCCCAGTGCCAGAATCCGCTCGCCGTGGGTGCGTCCGGGTCGTAGACCGTGACCGCGAAGCTCTGCGTGCCCTCGGGGAATCCGGACCACGCGAGATGTGGCGACACGTCCTCGCCGCCGGCGCCCATCACCCCGGAGCGCTGCGGCGGGGCGAGGGTCTCGCCGTCCGAGACGTCGTCGCTGCGGACCTCGAAGCTCGAGACGTCGGGAAGTTCGTCGTACGGATTCCTGGTCACTGCGGCCTCCTTCGTGCGGTGGTCGATTCCACCCCTCGCGAGTGTGTCCGGGTTCAACGCTACTGAAACGGCCGACCCGCCACGTTCGTCGCCCCGCTCGGTCGGGACGCCGCCGCCTTCGCCGCCGAGTTGCGAGCCTTGCGCTAGACGCTTTCGGTGGCCGCCCACCGGTTGTGGGTGAGCTTCCAGCTCGGGGTGTCGTCGAGCGATTGGACGGCCTCGTAGCTGCGGACGTAGCCGGTGCGGCTGATGCGCCACTTGCCGTCGTCGCACCGCGTGTACGTGTCCTCGTAGAACGCCGCGCCGGTGAGCAGCATCCGATGTTCGGCGATGATCACCTTGTCATCGAGGTACCACGTGCCGGTGCCGGTCGTCCCCTCGACGTGGATCTCCGGATGGTGGCAATGGTGCACGGTGATGATCGCGGGACCGAGCGAGGTGCGCATGAAGTCGACGACGGCGCTGCGGCCGTCGAAGCGCAACGTGGGGCCGTACGAGGCGGTGACGTCCTCGGTGAGGGTGTCGGCGAACCCGTCCCACTGCTTCAGGTCGAGCGTGCGCAGATAGCGGTACTTGAGCTGCCTGAGCTCCTCGATCACTTCGAGATCCACGACTGCGTCCTCCAAAGTTGGTGATCGCAGACTAGAACAGGTTCTAGAGTGAGTCGAGGTTGACGACGATCGCCTCCTGCGTAGTTCGCGCGAGTACGACGACCGCCTCGTCCGTCTCGGACGGGTTCTCCTCGCGATGCGGCACGAACGGCGGTACGTAGACGTAGTCGCCGGGCTTGGTCTCGAGCCGCCGCTCGGCGCCGTCTTCGAGGAAGACGAACACGGGCGAGCCGGCGAGCACGTAGATCGCGGTTTCGGACTCGCCGTGATGGTGGTTGGCGGAGGAGGTAGCGGGATGCACGTGGGTCTGACCCATCCAGAGGTCACGCGCGCCGACGGTCCTTCCACTGATCGCCTCGACCCGCCGCATGCCCGGCGTCTGCGCAGTGTCGGTGTCGAGCGTGCCGCCGACCACGTGATGCAGCTTGTCGTGGAACCCGTCAGCCATGTCGCGCCTCCGAACTCGAGTCGTGACCCTCGGCAGCCACACCTCGTTTACTACCAGAGCCCCCATGCCTCGTCAGGAGACCCGCATGCGATTTCCCCGTCGCGCCCTCGCCTCCACCTCCGCGCTCGCGCTCCTGGCCGGCGCCCTGGCAGCGGTGGTCGGCGGCGCTTCGACCGGTGCCGGCGCCGCCACCGATCCGGTCGAAGAGGCGATCGCGGCGAGCGCAGCTCCGGGGCACCCCTGGCAGCCCGGGCCGGCGACCTACGGCGCGCGGATGCAGGCCGACATTCCCGTCACCATGGCTGATGGCACGGTGCTTCGCGCCGACATCGGCACGCCGACGGACCCGGCCACCAAGCAGCCGGCGAGCGGGACCTTCCCGGTGCTGCTGACCTTGACGCCCTATGGCAAGGACGTCGGCAGTTCGGCCGGGCTCGGCGTCAACACCTACCTCGTCAAGCGGGGCTACATCGACGTCGCTGTGGACGTGCGGGGCACCGGCGACTCCGGTGGCGGATTCGACCTCTTCGACCCGAAGCAGACCGCGGACGGCGTCGCCCTGGTGAACTGGGCGGCGGCGCTGCCCAGGTCGAGCGGCAAGGTCGGCCTGCATGGGGCGTCCTACCTCGGCATCAACCAGATGCTCACCGCGGGCGCGGTCGGGAAGAACTCACCGCTCAAGGCAATCTTCCCGATCATCTCGGCCAACGACCTGTACCGGGACACCGCGTTCATGGGCGGGATCCCGGACGCCGAGTTCGACACGGTCTATCTCGGAGGGCTGCTGCCGGCCGTGAACCTGATCAACCCAGTGGTCGGCGCGCTGGTGAATCCAACCAACATCCTCGGTGCGCTGCAGGTGCTGTTGCAGCACGGCAAGAACACGCTCGACTACAACGCACTGTTCCTGATGAATACCTTCATGGGCGGTCCGGACTCCTACGACACTGCCTACTGGCAGGCCAAGGGCCCGGGCAACGTGCTCGGCCAGATCGTCGCGAACAACATCCCTGCGTACCTGATCGGCGGCGAGTACGACCTCTTCCAGCGTGGCGAGCCCCTCAACTACGCGGGCCTGCAGAACGCCTACGCCGGACGTCCGGTCACCGCACCGATGGTCGCCGGGCAGAGGACCACCGGCCGCTACCAGCTGTTGGACGGCCCGTACACGCACCTGCAGGGCGGCGGCATCGGCAGTTCCTTCGACGCGCTCGAGCTGCGCTGGTTCGACACCTGGCTCAAGGGCGAGGACACCGGCATGGCGCAGACACCCACGCCGCTGCACTACTTCGACCTGGGCACCAAGCACTACGCCGAGACGACGAACTACCCGGTCATCGCAGCGAAGCCGACCGTCTACTACTTCGGCGGCGGGAGGAGCGGCACCGGGCTCTCCCGCAACGACGGCACGTTGACGACGTCCGCCCCGTCGGCCGCGACGGGATCGGACAGCGTGCTGTGGGCGCCGGTAGGCGCATCGATCTGCGACCGCTCGCTCGACCAGTGGATGATGGGCGTCCCGTCGCTCATCACCAGCCGGCTGCCCGCTCCAGCGCCGTGCTTCGACGATGACCGGCTGGGCCAGATCGGGCCTACGGCGCTGACGTACACCACGCCGGCCCTGACGCGGGCCAAGACGCTCGCCGGCCCGATCGCCGCGACGATCTACGCGGCCGCCAATACCCGCGAGACCGAATGGGTCGTCAACGTCGAGGACGTCGCGCCCGACGGCACGTCGAAGCCGCTCACCCAGGGCGCGCTGTTGGGCTCGCTGCGGACGGTCGACTCGTCGCGGTCGTGGACGGTGGGCGGACAGGTGGTGATGCCCTACCACCCGTACACCAAGGCCTCGGCGCACGCGGTAACCCCGGGCGCGGTGACGCGATACGACGTCGAGGTGTTCCCGACCTACTCCACGATCGCCGGCGGACATCGGGTACGGGTGACGGTGACGACCACGGACTTCCCGCATCTGGTGCCGACGCCGCCGCAGATCCTCAAGCTGCTCGGTGGGCGGTACGTGCTGCAGCGCACCGCGTCGGCACCCTCCTCGGTGACGTTGCCGCTGATCGGCTGATCAGGTCAGCCGGCCCGGGTCAGCCGGCGCGCTGCTCGCGCCGGCCGCGTCGTGGGCGATGCCGATTCATCCGCCGGGTGGCATCGGTGTCCTCGCCGCTCGTGCCCGCGCCGTCCGCACCGCCGAGCCAGTTGCGCAGCTTCTCGTACACCGTCGGGTCGGCCAGCAGGTCGAAGTGGTGCTTACGCCCGCCGAGGTGGTACGTCCGGCTCGTGTCGAACGGGATCGAGCGCACCGTGCCGATGCCGTGTGCGCTGCTGTGCTGGACGAGCAGATCGTGGGCGAACAACCCCTCCGGCTCGCGGGACAGCGTCGCCGACGCCATCGAGTAGGCGACGCCGGGGATCAGGGTGGCGGGCGTGCACCGGTCCTGGAGCAGTTCGTCGGGATCGATGTCGAACCAGTCCGCCTCGAGGACGGCTCCGTAGCGCAGGTCCTTGATGCCCACGCTGCGGCGGTTGAGCCAGACGGCGATCGGACGCGTCTCGGGCAGCCGCGCCATCCGATGCGTGCCCCAATTGACGAAACGTTCGAGCGGCGCGCCGAGGTGGGGCGTGCCCAGGCCGACGATGTGGCGCAGCGGCTCGGTCCAGTCGTAGCCGAGCTCGTCGGCCTGATGAGCCGCGCTGCGCGCGATGAGTCCGCCGAGCGAGTGCCCGACGAGCGCGATCTCGGTGACCGGCACCGGCCACACATGGACGAGATCCTCGAGCTGGTCGGCGAACTCGCGGCCGTTCGCGGAGATGTGCAGGCCGGCGTTGAAGTTCAGGTAGACCGGCGTCCAGCCGTCGTGGTCGCGCAGCATCGACCCGTACGTGGCCGTGCGATCGCCCCAGCGCTTCTCGGCCGAGAACGACCAGCACAGGTCCGTCTCGCACAGGCCGTGGGCGAACACCACGATGCGTCCGGTGACCGACTCATCGGTGTCGTGCGCGACGTTGGCCGCGACGCGTCGCATCGGAGCGTTGTGCAGCCGCATGCGCATCTGCGAGGCGAGGGCGGGCTGCTTCTCGGCGATGCGATCACCCCAGAAGCCATTGATCGCGCCGAGCACGAACCGTCCGCGCGGGACGTCGTGCACCGATTCGGCCGCCGGATCCTGCAGCGCGCCGGCCACCATGCCCGCGGCCACGGGCAAAACCTTCGCGCCCGCCCGCACCGAGGTGTAGGTCACCGCGGCGATGCCGTCGTGCATGAGTTGGATGGGCGCAGCCCGCTTGCCGGCGAGCCCGAACAGTCGACCGGCGAGCGCCTTGTGCACGTCGCGCGCCATCTCGGCCAGCTCACCGAGCGCGGTGCCCGCCAACGCCCCGGCGTCGCGCATCTCGTCCGATCGCATCCCTGAGCCTCTCGTCCGCGCTCCGTTACGTCCTTCGAAAGATAGTGCACAGGTGTTCACCCAAGTCGGCAAGGCCTTCGGCGTGTTTCGCGGGTCCGAGCCGGTGGCAAGCTGAAAGGACAACCCGTCGCAGCGCAGAGGTGGCTCCCATGGCTCTCCCCGCAGGTACCCCGACCCAGCTCTTCGTCAACGGTGATTGGACCGACGGGTCGAACGGCACCTTCGACGTGCTCGACCCCGCCACCGAGGAGGTGTTGTGCGCGGTCGCGAGCGCGGGAGCCGACGATGTCGAACGCGCGGTCGACGCCGCGGCCACCGCCCTGCCGGACTGGGCGGCAACTCCGCCGCGGGAGCGGGCCGAGGTGCTGCGCAAGGCCTTCGACCTGATGATCGAGCGCAAGGAAGACATCGCCAGATTGATGTCGCTGGAGATGGGCAAGTCGCTCCTCGACTCGCGCGGCGAGGTGGCCTACGCCGCCGAGTTCTTCCGGTGGTTCTCCGAGCAGGGCGTGCGTGTCGGTGGTGAGTTGCGGATGGCGCCGTCCGGAGCCAACCGGATCCTGACGTTCCGCAAGCCGGTCGGCGTCTCGCTGCTTTTGACGCCGTGGAACTTCCCGGCGGCGATGGCCACCCGCAAGATCGGCCCCGCGCTGGCCGCGGGTTGCACGTTCGTGCTCAAACCGGCACAGGAGACGCCGCTGACCGCGCTGACGATCGCCCAGATCCTGGCCGAGGCCGGTGCCCCGGCCGGCGTCGTCAACGTCTTGATGACCGACAACCCGAGCGAGCTCGTCGACACCGCACTGGGCGACGAGCGGGTGCGCAAGCTGTCCTTCACCGGGTCGACCGGCGTCGGGCGATCGCTGCTGGCGAAGGCGTCGGAGCACATCGTGAACTCCTCGATGGAGCTGGGCGGAAACGCCCCGTTCATCGTGCTGGCCGACGCCGATCTGGATGCAGCGATCGAGGGCGCGATGCTGGCCAAGATGCGCAACGGGGGCCAGGCGTGCACCGCGGCGAACCGGTTCCTGGTGGCCGAGTCGGTGGCCGACGACTTCGCGCACCGGCTCGCCGCCAAGATGGGGGAGCTGCGGGTGGGACCGGGTACCGACGAGACCACCCAGCTCGGCCCGATGATCAACAAGAAGGCCGTGGAGGGCATCGCCGACAAGGTCTCGCGCACCTTGGACGCCGGCGCGAAGGCGCTCCTCGTGGGCCAACGTCCGGAGGGAAAGGGCTTCTACTACCCGCCGACCGTGCTCGTAGACGTGCCTCGTGATTCGGCTGCGGCCACCGAGGAGATCTTCGGGCCGGTGGCGCCGATCATCACCGTCCGGGACGAGGACGACGCGCTGGAGGTCGCCAACGCCAGCGAACTCGGGCTGTCGGGCTACGTCTACACCCGCGACCTGGGTCGCGGCCTGCGGCTGTGCGAGCGCCTCGAGGCGGGCATGGTCGGGCTGAACCGAGGGCTCGTGTCGGATCCGGCCGCGCCGTTTGGCGGGGTGAAGGAGTCCGGGCTCGGGCGCGAGGGTGGCTTCGAAGGCATCGAGGAATACCTGGAGACGACCTACGTCGCGACGAACTGGTAGCCGCGCCGACGCGACCTGGTGGATCTTCGCGGGCCTCGCGTCGCGGGTAGCCGAACGGTGGGCGGCCAACCGCGGTCAGGCGAGCGCAGCGGCGATCCGCCGAGCCCCGGCGATCAACACGGGAGCGAAGCGCTGACCGGGGGAGCGGCCGAGTCGTTCGATCGGGCCGGAGATCGAGATCGCTGCGAGCAGTTCGCCCGAAGGCGTCAGGACCGGAGCGGAAACTGACGCGACTCCGGCCTCGCGCTGCCCGATCGACTGCGCCCAGCCGCGCCGGCGTACCTCGGCCAGCGAGCGGACGGTGAACTCCGCCGTGGCGAGCACTTCGGTGAGCGACGCCGAGTCGGACCACGCGCACAGCACCTGGGCCCCCGACCCGGCCGACAACGGCAGCCGGCTACCGACCGGGACGGTGGTGCGCAGTCCGTGCGAGCGTTCGGCGGCCGCGACACACAACCG
>JAOPVG010000158.1 GCA_025966255.1 Jatrophihabitans sp. | reverse complement strand
ACGTCAACCGAGTGGGCCCGACCGCGGCGCCCGACTGGCCGCGCGGCAACCAGGACGACGTCTACCGCGTCGAGATCGTGGGCTCGCCATCGATCACGCAAGAGACCGCCTTCCGCTATACCGACGGCAGCGGTCGCGACGCCGCGGCCGCGGGCTGCCTTGCGACCGGCCTGCGCGCACTCAACGCCGTTCCCGCGGTCAACGACCTGGCACCCGGCTGGGTGACCGCGCTCGACCTTCCGCTCATCCCCGGAGTCGGCACGATCAGGTGACGCTCGTCCAGGCGTGATCCCGTGAGCCGACTGACGTCGCGACGATGGGGACGCTCACGCGTCCGAAGGGCAGTTCCGGGGCCGGCAATCCGTCCGCACTCCGGCGGCTCCCGGTAACGGGCCCTGAGTGGACACACGGCTGTCATAACCAAGCTTGCAGACTGGACACGTCGAACACATGTCGACGCACAGGGAGTTGATGGAGATGACGTCCAAGTCCCATCGCATCGCGATGGTCGCCCACGACAACAAGAAGATCGAACTACTGGCCTGGGCGGAATTCAATCGCCTGACGTTGAGCAAGCATGAGCTGTACGCCACTGGCACCACCGGATCGATGCTGCACCACGAGCTCGGCCTGCACGTACACCAGTTCCTGTCCGGCCCGATCGGCGGTGATCAGCAGGTCGGCGCCAAGATCGCCGAAGGTGAGATCGGCATGCTGATCTTCTTCTGGGATCCGCTCGAAGCCCAACCACACGATCCCGACGTTCGAGCTCTGCTGCGGCTGGCGACGGTATGGAACATCCCGGTCGCCACCAACGTCGCCACCGCCGACTTCGTCATTTCCTCCCCGCTGTTCGGCAGCGGCTACCGCCCGAACCGTCCGGAGGTGCCCGCCCGCGACCACGCCGAGGTCGTCGCCGCATAGCCGGAGGATTTTGGAGCGCCCTCGCCAGATTCGGACCTGCGGCGCCTGGAGGACACCTCCAACCAGCGCGTAGCAGCCACCGTTACGAATCGGAGTGGCGAACCTCGACCGTTGCGGTGAAACGCTCCCCCGGTACCAGATTCGGTTCGACGAGAACCGTGAATTCTGGCGCGCCGGTTTCCGCCGAGACGAGGCCTGGCCACTCCATGAGCGCCTGCCTTAGTCGCTCAGTAAGCGTGAGCCGCCACCTGCCGTGAGTCTCGACGAGGTGGACGTCAGGCTCGACACCTGGTTCGTCGAGCGAGCCGTCATCGGCTTCCGGGTCCGGTGGCGGTCTGGTAATCGGTGCCCGGGAGGCGTCCCCGGGAGTGGCGGACGAGCCTGGCCCGGTGCGCATCGCTTCGCCCTGCTCCGTCGCTCAGTACTCAGTACCAATGTCGGCGGCCGCCGATCGCGCGACCGGTGGTGCCAAGAAGGGCGAGGATCGCGCCGACGACGATGGCGATGATGCCGAGCGTCCAGATGATGGACACCTTCGCAACAAAGCCGATGATTAGCAGCACCACACCTAGCAGGATCATGACCGAAATCCTTCCGTTCGAAATCGACTCGGACCGTCTACTCCGTGGATGTCGACGCCGGTGACGCGCCGACATCGGGCAAAGCGGGACAGTCCGTGCGCGCCGTGAGGACGGTTCGCGTGGCGCTTGATACCCGCATCGAGCCGACGGATAACGCGTCCCAACTTCGACCCGGATCGTTCAGGACCAAACCTCTGGACCGGTTAGATTTGCCGCCCGCGCGGGCACCACCTTCACGTCAGGTCGGCATGCGCGAACGTTGCCGTCACGCCGTGACGGCGTCCGCACATGCGTCAATTTGTTGCAACCGAAGGAGACGAGCGATGCGTATCGGTGGGGCACTGTTCCTCATTGCCGTCGGCGCGATTCTCAAGTTCGCCGTAACGATCCACAACACGCATGGCTTCAACGTCAACACGGCTGGGGTAATCCTGATGATCGTCGGCGCGATAGGTCTCGTCGCCGAGCTCATCTACCTGAGCACCCGGCGCCGGACCGACGTCATCCAGCCCGTACCGACCCCCACGCGCACCACCTATACCGAGGTGCGGGACCCCGACGCTCGGTACTGAGTGACGGCAGCGAAATTGCTGATGTCGACGCTGGCAATTGCGCCTTTGCCTGACCAGGAACGCCCGCGCAGACGTGTCTCGCGATCGGCTTGAATATCGGCGCCCTCAGTTCTTCGGCTCGCTTCGATCGACGGGCTACCGTGGGTCGATGCGCACCAGCCACCTCGAGGAGATCGGCGAACGCGACGGCTGGCGCTGCTGGATCTGCGACGACGCAGTCGACTCCGACATGTCGGTGAACGACCCGCGCGGGCCGAGCGTCGACAGCCGTTCGTCACGCACCAAGCCGCCGAAGGGCAAGCGGGAGACCGGAGGCGTGGAGCGACTCGCGCATCGCGGCTGCAACAGCAAGAAGGGCGCCGTGGCAGTCGAGATACCGTGGCGGCCCGATCTGTCGGTCTCCGACCCCGCGCCGCTGCTGGCAGTTGCCGACCGGCTACGTCGCAAGGGCGGTCGAGAGGTTGTAGCGCGCTGCCCGAGCGCGGGGGATGCCGACGAGGCGGCCGGCTGGCTGGCTGACCGGTTCTCGCGTCTGGCGCCCGAACTCACGGTCACCGCCGACGTCCAGTCCGGCGGCGGCCAATTCCTCGTTGCCCTCATCGCCGCCCGCTAGGCCGTCCAATAGCGGTCAGACGTCGGTGACCTCGCTGCTCGGTCCTCGGAGCCGCGGTTCGACAGGACGAACAGCGCATACATGAGTAAGATCTTGCGCGCCGCCGCAAGGAGACCTCGATGCCGCTTGAGTTCGACGCCGACCGCCCGCCTCTGCCGCCCGCCGATCTGATGCTGCGCGTCTCGCCCGCGTTCGACGCGACGCAGCTTGAGATAGGCCGCAGCGCCTTCGACGAGGGAGCGAGCGCCGCATTGCGCACGCTCGAGGCCGCTCTCGGCGTAGTCGGCCACGAGTTCGCGAGCTTCGAGCGATTGCTCGACTTCGGTTGCGGGTGCGGACGCTACGTGCGGCACCTCGGACCGTTGTCACGCAAGGTCGAGATCCACGGCGTCGACATCGACGCCGAGATGATCGCGTGGATGCAGCAGAGCATTCCGTTCGGGTCATACATCGTGGGTCCGCACGAGCCGCCGTTGCCCTACCCCGACGGCCACTTCGATCTGGTCATCAACCATTCGGTGTTCACGCACATCGACGAACGCCTGCAGGATCTGTGGCTTGCCGAGCTGCGACGTATCACCCGACCGGATGCGATCGTGCTTCTGACCGTCGAGGGTCACGCCGTGTGGAATCGCGCCCTGAGCCAGCTCGGCGATGCCGGCGAGGACGTCGAGGGCTACCGCCGACGACTGGAGCAGAACGGGATCCTCCATATCGCGGAGGATCAGCTCGTCGGCTCGACGCATCCGCCGTTCTATCACTCCACCTTCCATGCGCCGTGGTATGTCTTCGAACATTGGAGCGAGTTCTTCGAGATCGCGGGCTACCTGTCGCGCGGCGTGGGCCAGCAGGACCTGCTGACACTCCGGCGACGCCGCGATGACGAGCCCGTCCCCCGGCCGATCGGGCACCGCGACGCCGCGCA
>JAOPVG010000064.1 GCA_025966255.1 Jatrophihabitans sp. | reverse complement strand
ACTTCGGCGGCGACGCCAACGTCGTCGAGTCCTACGTCTCCTACCTGCGGCGCAAGATCGACACCACCGAGCCCCGGCTGCTGCAGACGCTGCGTGGCGTCGGGTACGTGCTCCGCGTTCCGCGGGGCTGACATGCGGCTGCCGGCCCGCGTGACAACAGCGGTCGCGGCCGTCCGCCGCCGCACGGCGCGGACGCCGCTGCGCGTGAAGCTCGTCGCCGCCGTGCTGCTGCTCGTGATCGTCGCCCTCGCCGGTTCCGGCATCGCGGCCAGCGCCACGATGAAGAACTACCTCACCGGTCGCGTCGATGCACAACTGAAAGCCGCGGTGGACCCGTTCGCCAAGCAGGGCGGAGGCCACGGCGGTAACGAGGCCGGCGACAACGTCGCCCAGCTCCCCAGTGCGTACGTCGTCGAGACAACCGACGCAACCGGTGCCATCGTCTCCGGTCCTACCAGCCACCTCGTCGACGCGAGCGAATCCCTGCCGCAACTGCCGCGCATGACCGGCGCCCAGAGCAAAGCAGCGGGGACGCGCATCTTCACCGTCCATGCCGAGCACAGCGGCAATCGGTGGCGAGTACTGGCGGCTCCGACCACCCTGCCCGACGGCTCGAGCGGGACCGTGCTCATCGCCCAGGGTCTCGCCGGCGTGGAGAACACGGTCCAGCAACTCACCATCCTGCTGTCGATCATCGGCTTGGGCGTGGTGCTGATCATCGCGGGCGTGGGCTACTTGATCGTGCGGGCCAGCTTGCGCCCGCTGCGAGCGGTCGAGCGCACCGCCGCGCAGATCGCCGCCGGTGATCTGTCGCATCGCGTGCCCGATGCCGACCCGCGCAGTGAGGTCGGCCAACTGACCAAAGCGCTCAACACGATGCTGGGCAACATCGAGACCGCATTCGCCGAACGGGCGGCCTCCGAAGAGGCAGCTCGCCGTTCCGAGGAGCGGATGCGTCGCTTCATCGCCGACGCCAGCCACGAGCTGCGCACTCCACTGACCACGATCCGTGGGTTCGCCGAGCTGTACCGCCAGGGCGCCGCATCCGGCGAGGAGGACGTCCGCCGGGTGATGAGCCGCATCGAGGGCGAAGGCAAACGGATGGGTGTGTTGGTCGAGGATCTGCTCTTGCTCGCCCGCCTCGACCACGAACGCCCGCTGGCCCGGGAGCCGGTCGACCTGCTCGCGCTCGCCAGCGACGCGGTGCACGACGCCCGAGCCGTCGCGCCCACGCGGCCGATCCAACTGGAGGTCGGTGCGACCGACCCACCGCCGGTCGTGATCGGTGACGAAGCGCGGTTGCGTCAGGTCCTGAGCAACCTGCTCGCGAACGCGCTCAAGTACACGCCGGACGACTCCCCGGTGACGGTCACCGTCGGCACCGGGAGCAGCGAACACGTCCGTGGCCCAGCAGTGCTGCTCACCGTCGCCGACCATGGACCCGGGCTGTCGACCGAGGCAGCCGCGCGGGTGTTCGAGCGCTTCTATCGGGTGGACTCATCGCGCAGTCGCAGCGACGGTGGCACCGGGCTGGGGCTGGCCATCGTGGCCGCCCTCGTGGCCGGGCACGGCGGCTTCGTCGACGTCCACAGCGAGCCGGGCAAGGGGGCCTGCTTCCGGGTCGAACTGCCCGTCGCCGAGACCGCGCCCCCTCTGGCAACGGCGCCCGCTGGAGCTCGGTGGCCAACCCGCGGCCCGTCCCGAGCGACTGACAGCAAACAACCAGGTTCGCCGCAGCACCGACCTAGCCAGGGGGAGGAGAAATGAGCCTATGAGCGCGACGATTCCCTGCGCCGAGCTGGCGGCGGCCGAGCCGAGCACGGTCACGGTCGCGCTAGTCGGGCCGATCGTCCCGTCGCTGACGGCACTGCACGGCGGGCTGAGCGCAGGGTCCACGTCGGAGTTGACCTGGGACCTCCAGCCGGCTGCCACGCTGGCGCCGCACACCCGGGTGGATATCGTCCTGTGCGGCCTGCGCTCGATGGTCCGGCTTCGATGACCGCCCTCATGAACCGGACCCCGCATCCTGCCGCTCGGTCCGCACCGGCGCCGGCCCGCGTGCAGGCGCATCCGAACGCCATCCTGGCCGCGATCGGTGCGGGCGCGGTGGCCGTCGTCTGGCTCTGGTGGCGCGACACCACGACGATCTCCACCTTCGGCGACTGGCTGACCAACGCCGGCCGAGTCACCGGACTCCTCGCGGGATACGGAGTCGTCATCCTGGTTGCGCTGATGGCTCGCATCCCACCGCTGGAGCGCGGCATCGGCGCCGACAAACTGGCCCGCTGGCACGCCAAGGGCGGCCGGTACACCGTCTGCCTGATTGCGGCGCATGCCCTGCTGATCACCTGGGGTTATTCGGTCCTCGCCCATACCAATGTGGTCAGTCAGACCAGCACGTTGCTGACGAGCTACCCGGACGTCCTGATGGCGACGGTCGGTGGGCTGCTGTTCATCGCGGTGGGCGTGGTCTCGGCCCGGGCCGTCCGCGCCCGCCTGCGTTACGAGACGTGGTTCTACCTGCACCTCTACACCTACGTGGCCATCGCGCTGGCGTTCAGCCACCAGTTCGCCACCGGCGCGGAGTTCATCGCCAATCGGCCCGCGCGAGTCCTCTGGTCGGCCCTGTACCTCGCGGTGGCGGCCGCGATCGTCTGGTATCGCATCGTCGTCCCGCTCCGACAGTCGCTGCGACACCCGATGCGGGTCCAGGGCGTCTACGCCGAAGGCCCGGGCGTCATCTCGATCGTCGTGTCCGGTGCCCGCCTCGATCGTCTCGGCGCGGAGTCCGGCCAGTTCTTCCGCTGGCGGTTCCTGACCCGAGACCTGTGGTGGGCGTCCAACCCGTACTCCCTCTCGGAGGCGCCGACATCGAACCGGTTGCGGATCACCGTCAAGGACCTCGGTGAGCACAGCGCCGCGCTGGGCCGCCTTCGCCCTGGGACCCGCGTATTCGCCGAGGGGCCGTACGGCGCGATGACCTCGGCGCGGCGCAGCCGGCGCAAGGTGCTGTTCATCGCCGGCGGTATCGGCATCACCCCCTTGCGCGCCCTGTTCGAGTCCGTCCCCGGCGGACCCGGGGACGTCACGCTGCTGTACCGGGCGAGCAACGAGACCGACGTGGTCTTCCGCGCCGAGCTCGCCGCGATCGCGGCGCAGCGCGGTGCGCGGCTGCACTTCCTCGTCGGTCGCCGCGCGCAGCTCGGCCACGACCCGCTCGCGGCCGACGTACTCGCGGCGAACGTTCCCGACCTGCGCGGTCATGACGTGTACGTGTGCGGCCCGGATGGCATGACCGGTTCGGTCGTCGCGGCGCTGCGCACGGCCAAGGTGCCGCGCCGGCACATCCATCACGAATCCTTCGAGTTCTGATTCCCATGCCCCGGAAAGTGAGACGCCAGTGAGACGAGTCGTCTTCGCCCTCTTCGGCACCATCGCCGGCCTGGTCGGTCTGCTGTCATTCAAGACCCACGCCGTGTCCGTCGCCGCGCCGTCCGTCGCGACGGGGACGACGAATCCCGGCACCGGCGCGTCCGGCCCGTCCTCGTCCGCAGCGGCCGGTCCGTCGTCGTCGACCGGATCGTCCTCGTCGTCGGCCGCGACGAAGACCGTGACCGGAGCCTCGGTCGACACCCGGTGGGGACCGGTCCAGGTCAAGATCACCGTGAGCGGTGGCAAGATCACGAACGCCACGGCGGTCGTCTACCCGCAGAACAACTCACGCGACCAGGAGATCAACGCGGTTGCGATCCCGACCTTGCAGCAGGAAAGCGTCGGCAGGAACAATGCCAACATCGACATGGTCTCCGGAGCCACGTATACCAGCCAGGGCTTCATCGGGTCCCTGCAGGACGCGCTGAACCAGGCCGGACTGTGACGACGTCCATCTCAGCAATGGAGTCCCCGCGCACCGTGCACGTCGAGCACTGCATGGGCACCGTCTTCACCATCGACATCCGTGACCCGGGTGACTGGCGCGACGCCGTCCGCGACGTCGTGAACTGGCTGCATCAGGTCGACGCGGTGTTCAGCACCTATCGAGCCGACAGCGACGTCAGCCGCATCCAACGACGGGAGCTGCGCGCGGTCGACGCCCACCCGGACGTGCTGGAGGTGCTGGACCTGTGCGCACAGGTCCAGACGGCGACTGACGGATACTTCTCCGCGCTGCACAACGGAAAGCTCGACCCCACCGGCCTGGTCAAGGGCTGGGCCATCGAGCGGGCCGACGAGCTGCTGCGTCGGCACGGCTCGCCCAACCATGCGGTCAACGGCGGCGGCGACGTGCAGCTTGCCGGCGAAGGCGCTCCTGGGCGTCCGTGGCGCGTCGGCATCGCGGATCCGGCTGACCGCACCCGGGTACTGACCGTGCTCGCCGGGCGCGACTTCGCCGTGGCCACCTCGGGTACCGCGGAGCGGGGGGAGCATCTCGTCGACCCGTTCACCAACCGCGCCGCGACCGCCCTCGCGAGCGCGAGCGTCGCCGGCCCGTCTTTGACGGTGGCCGACGCCTACGCCACTGCCGCCTTCGTCATGGGCGATGACGCGCTGGGGTGGATCGAGGGGGTCCCCGACTATGACGTTCTCGTGGTCGGCGCGGGCGGTTCGCGTACGAGCACGGGCTGGCACCGGTTCGCCGCGCCTGCATGACCGAGCGGAATTGATCAGGCCGGGCCTGCCGCTACCTGAGCTCGGCGTCCCCCGCGGCCGCACCCGGCGGCACTATCAACTCTTCCTGCCCTCGGACGGTCGCGCGCCCGGTGACGGT
>JAOPVG010000047.1 GCA_025966255.1 Jatrophihabitans sp. | reverse complement strand
CGTGTTCCGTCTGTTTCGGGGGTAAGTTCGTCGAAGCCAGAAGTACGACGGTTCTCCGCACCGGAGTTCGCCTACCGCCCCCCACGGAGGCAACGCATGCTGAATGTCCCTGACGGCCTCGAATTGAGGCCTGCTGGATCGCGCACGGAACACCGACGTCGCCGGCGGTCGGTCCTGGCCGTCGCAGCAATAGCCGTCGTGGCCGGCTCAGGCTGCTTCGCGCTGACAACGTCCGCGGCCGACGCGGCGAGTCGCACGCTCCTGGTACCGACGACGTATCGCACGATCAGCGCGGCAGTCAAGGCCGCGCACAGCGGCGACACGGTGCTGGTTGCGCCTGGCACCTACCGCGAGAATGTCACGATCGACGGCAAGTATGTGGTGGTGCGGGCGCGCTCGACCAACCCGGCC
Organism: Jatrophihabitans sp.; assembly: GCA_025966255.1. GTDB lineage: Bacteria > Actinomycetota > Actinomycetes > Mycobacteriales > Jatrophihabitantaceae > Jatrophihabitans. The sequence goes on along the minus strand of JAOPVG010000047.1, from coordinate 2,813 downwards.
GCCACGGTGATCACGGGCCGGGCGGGTCGGACGACCGTGATGATCGCCAATGTGCCGACACGTAGGGGCGTCCCCCGCGCGGCACTCATCGGGTTTCGCGTCACGGGCGGATCAGCCTCCGGAGGCACGGGCGGCGGGATCACGGCGCTGAATCATGGCGACGCCCTCATCGAGAAGAACCTCATCGACGGCAACCGCGCCCAGCACGGCGGCGGCGTGCTCGTCTACGGGTCGTCCAATCCGGTGATCACCTACAACACGATTCGCGGTAACCACGGCTCGATCATGGGCGGCGGCGTGTTCGTAGCCATGCACTCCAGCCCACGCATCTACGGCAACACCATCCAATCGAACACGGTGAGCGGCGGCACGACCCCCGGCGGTGGCCCGTCCGGTGGCGGGATCTACATCAGCAACGACGGGAACAACCCTGCGGCCACACGCAGTGCCCCGAACGTCTCACGCAACACCATCGTCGGCAACACGGTCTCCTTCGCCGGCGGCGGAATCGTCCTGGGCACCGGCGCGAACGCGATCATCGCGTCCAACCGGATCAGTTCCAACCGCAGTGCCTACGGCGGCGGCATCCACATCGAGAACCACGGCGCCGCGCCGTCGATCACGCAGAACCTCATCGAGGCCAACACCGCCGCCCGGTCGTCGGCGTATCCCGGATCCGGCAGCGGTGGGGGCATCTCGGTGTTCGGCGGATCCCGACCCAAAATCGGACACAACACCATCCGCGCCAACCGAACGTCCTACGCCGGCGGAGGGATCGTGCTCGCCGAGAGCTCTTTCTCGGCCGTCAACGGCAACCGCATCATCGGCAACCAGGTCGTGCCCGGTATCACCGGATCGTTCGGCGGGGGCATCGGCGTCGCCACGGCGGGCGGGCGGCTGACCAACAACGTGATGCAGAGCAACTCCGCACCGGTCGGGGGCGGTATCGCGATGCTCGGCACCGGCGCAGTGCAGGTGGTGAACAACGTGATCGTGTCGAACAATGCGACCCTGGCGAGCTTCGCCGCCGGCGGCGGCCTGTACATCGGCGCGAAGCCGGTCAACAGCACGTCGATCATCAACAACGTGGTTACCGACAACAACGACTATCAGATCTTCGAGAACGGTCGGATCGCGCGCTACTCCGCCAACCTGGTGACGAACACGGGCAAGGGCTTGTTCTTCAGCTTCCCCGCCCACGAGCTGCACTCGGCCGCTCAGTTCAACGGCAACGCGAAGGTGTTGTACGCGCACGGCAACATCGCAACGGCACCCACGTTCATCGATGCCGCTACCGGCAACCTCGCCCTGGCGGCCGGGAGTGCCGGTGTCAACCAGGGCACGGCGTTGGGCGCGACCGGCGTGGACATCAACAACCGGGCGCGACCGGTCGGCGGTCGCTTCGACGTCGGGGCCTGGGAACGGTAAGAACAACGAGACGAACGCGGAGCGGCGGCACCGCCTGGGTAGGAGACGAGCCATGGGCCGCGTCCTCGATGGAATCCTGCATCTGCCTCCGCTCCTCGCGTTGCTGCTGGTCTTCCTGCTCCCCGCTTTGGAGGCCTCCGCATTCGTCGGAGTCATCATCCCCGGCGAGATTGGCGTCATTCTCGGCGGTGTATTGGCGAACCAGCACAAGCTGCCTCTGCTCGCGGTCGCGATCGCTGGCATCTCCGGCGCGATTATCGGTGACTCGATCGGGTACTGGGTCGGTCTGCGTTACGGCGACACACTGCTGTCGAAGATCCCTAACCGTGTCCTCAAGCCCGAACACGTCCGCAGCGCCACGGACACCATCCGCAAGTTCGGCGGCAAGAGTGTCTTCATCGCCCGGTTCACCGCCGCCCTGCGGGCCCTCGTGCCAGGCCTCGCAGGAATGAGCAGACTCCCCTATAGCCGCTTCCTCGCCTGGAACGCGCTCGGAGGCCTGCTGTGGGCCACCGCCTTCACCCTCCTCGGCTATCTCGCCGGCAGCCAGTACACCCGCATCGAGCGCTACGCGAACTACATCGGCGTCGCCCTGCTCGTCCTCATCGCCGTCGTCCTCTGGCTCCGGCACCGCCGCAACAAGCAAGCGGGCGACACCACGGCATCCACCACCGACTCCGACGATTAGTCTGATGGAGCGGCACCGTGAGGTAGGTTTTTCGCGTGATTAGGCGGCCAACCATCGGACGGCATGCCGTTCGGTCCTCGCTGGCCGGGGTCGTCGACGGTTTGAACACCGATCTCCTCGCGGGGTGGGCGTGGGACAGCACCCGGCCGGAGGAACCCATCGATCTCGAGGTCTGGGTTGACGGAACCCGGCACACGACGATCACCGCCGCCCGCATGGGCGCCGACCTGCTCGCGGCCGGAATCGGGAATGGCCAACACCGGTGGGAGATCGATCTTCCCCAGCTGATCGTCGATGACGCCGTGCACGAGATCGCGCTGTACTTCGCCGGTACCGACCGGCAATTGCAGAACAGTCCGCGCCGCTACCTGCGCGGACTGCTCGATTTGGTCCCGCAGATGGAGCCGCAGTCAGTCGCCGGCGCGATGTACCTGCGCGGTGCGGGCATCGAGATCGGCGCGCTGACTCGCCCGACCCGGGTCGCGGCCGGCGCCCGCACCACCTTCGTCGACCGGATGAGCACCGAGGCGTTGCGGCGGGAGTACCCGGAGCTCGCGGACGTCGATCTGGTCGACGTCGGCATCGTCACCGACGGCGAGACCCTGCACGGCGTCCCGGACGCCTCGCAGGACTACGTGATCGCGAACAACTTCCTCGAGCACTGCCAGGACCCGATCGCCACCCTGAAGAACTTCGT
>JAOPVG010000034.1 GCA_025966255.1 Jatrophihabitans sp. | reverse complement strand
CGCCACGAGAAGAGGCTCACCTCGACCCGCCCGGACAGCGACGTGACCAGCTGTTCGAGGTAGGGGTTGGTCGTCTCGCTCAGGACGGTGAACGACTGCAGGACCCGGAGCCGGCGAGGTGATGCATCGGTCACGCCGGCTTGCTGCCTTCGACGATGAGTGCGGTCGCTTCCTCAGCGGGATGCATGCGCACCTCGAGGCCGGCGAGGGGCGGATAGTCGCTCGCGCCGGCCGGCACCCGCTTGACCACGAAGCCGGCCTTCTCCATCTCCGCGGAGATAGCTGCGTAGTCGTAGATGAAGCCGAGGTAGTGCTGGGCGCCGACATAGACCTGGCGCAGCAGCTCGACCGGATAGGTGAAATCGCGGCCCCGTTCCCGGTTGCGTTCCATGCCGAGCCGGGCCAGCTCGCCGTTCTCGAGGTACTGGCGCGCCACGGCTTCGACGTCGGGAGTCGCGAGGCGGAAAACGCCGCCGGGCGCGAGCGCATCGTAGGTGTGCCGGAAGACCTCACGTCCCTGGGCAAGTGTCACGTGCTCGATCACGTTGTCCGCGTACACGAAGTGGACGCTGCCGGCCGGGATCGGCCAGGGCCGGGTGGCGTCGAGATAGACCTTTCCCTGCCAGACCACATCGGTGTTGATCCATCCCTCGACGGGCTTGCGCCCGGCGCCGATGTTCACCTGGACGCTGCCGGCCGCGCGGGCGCGGTCGAACTCGGCCCGGAAACGACGTTCGCCGAGCTTGCGAAGTGCCCGGTCCAGCACCGGATGGGCTAATCGCGACAATTGACTGCGGGCGCTCATCGAACTCATTTCGTGGTGATCGGGACGGTCCGCATCGCGTCGTTTCGCGATGTCGCGTCGCGCCGAATTCTCTCATTCTCGATGCCTGTGCGACACCTGACGACACGGCCATTCGACTGATCGTTCTCTCCATTTCTGGCCGGTCGCGACCCGCGATCACCTGTATCGTGCATGGGTGTACGGCGTAGCCCCCACCGTCGCCGATTTTGCGTGTCGATGCCGAGGGTGAGGGTGGGAGCGTTGTGAAGGTACTGATCCTCTGGGCCGACCCGCGCGGCACCAATCTGGGTGTACGCGCATTGGCCGCGGGAACCGCAGCATTGGTGCGGCGCGTGTGGCCCGATGCTGAAATCGTGTACCAGGGTTACGGGCCCGGCGATGCTCCGATGCGTATCGGCGTCAAAAGGAATCTCGGTCGCGAATACGTCAAGCGGCATTCGGTATTGAAGGACTGGATCCGGACGCTCGATCTCGTTGTCGACACGCGGGCGGGGGACAGCTTCTCCGACTCCTACGGGCTGCATCGGCACTACGGAATGTCGACGATGTACGAGCTGGTTTCCCGCCTCGGCATCCCGATCGTCCTCGGTCCGCAGACCATCGGGCCGTTCGTCACCCGGCGCGGCCGCTTCCTCGCGAAGTCGACGCTGCGCCGCGCGGCGGTGGTCATGGCCCGAGACCCGATGAGCGCCGAGTGCGCGAGCGACCTGGGCCGCCCGGTGGACCTGTTGACCACCGACGTCGTGTTCGCCCTCGACCCACCGAGCGTCGAGCAGACGCGCGACGTCATCGTCAACGTCTCGGGCCTGCTGTGGAACGAGAACCCGCACGTCGATTCGGGTGCCTACCGGACCACCGTGCTCGAGCTCGGCCGGGCGCTCATGGCCGGCGGGCGCCGGCTCACGCTGCTGGCCCACGTCCTCGACTCCTACCTCGCTGACAATGATGTCCCGGCGATCCAGGACGTGGCCGCGCACCTGGGCGACCAGGTCGAGGTGGTCATCCCGACCTCGCTCGAACACGCGCGCGACGTTCTTGCCAGCGGGACCGTCGTCGTGGGTTCGCGGATGCACGCGTGCCTGAATGCGCTGTCCGGCGGTGTGCCGGCCGTCCCGCTCGCGTACTCGCGCAAATTCGCGCCCCTTCTCGCCCAACTGGGCTGGACCTACGGTGTCGATCTCCGGACGGCGGCCGACCCGGTGGGCGATGTGTTGGCGGCACTTGCCTCGCCGGGGCTCGACGACCAGGTGCACGAGGTCCGGGCGCGGGCGGACAAGTCGCTGGCGCTGGCCACCGAATTGCTGCGCGCCGCAGGCCCGCGCCAATGACCGACGTCGACTCGAACTCCGGTCGAGCGCGCGAGGAGCACTCGATGGAGCACCTCGGCGAGCGCGCCGCGCTCGAGCACGCCGTGGTGGAGCCCGGCGGCACCGAGCCCGTGGTCGACGTCGACCCGCCCCTCGACCGCAACCACAACCTCGGCACGACCACCGCCCGTGGCGCATTCGTCACATTCGGCGGTCAGGGCGCTCAGATCCTGTTGCAGATGACCCTCGTCGTCGTGCTCGCCCGGCTGCTCAGCCCGAAGGACTACGGCCTCTACGCGATGATCCTGGTGATCTGCGGCGTCGGCGAGGTGTTCCGCGACTTCGGTCTCTCCTCGGCGGCCGTGCAGGCCAAGACGGTCTCGAAGGCGCAGCGGGACAATCTATTCTGGATCAACACCGCGATCGGCGCCCTGCTCAGCGTGTTGCTGTTCGCCGGCGCGCCACTCGTCGCCCGGCTGTTCGACGAGCCCCGGCTGGTGCCGGTCGCGCACCTGCTCTGCGTGACTTTTCTGATCAACGGGATGGCCACACAGTATCGCGCGGACCTCAACCGGCAGATGCGCTTCGGGCCGCTGGCCTTGACCGATCTCACGGCGCAGGTCGTCAACCTCGCGGTCGGCATCAGCCTGGCGGCGGCCGGCGCCACCTACTGGGCCCTCGTCACGTCGCAGATCGCCCAAGTCAGCACCGTCTTGATCATGCTGTTCATCTTCGCGAGGTGGTTGCCGGGCCGACCGCAGCGCGGTGCGAACATGGGTGGCTTCCTGCACTTCGGCAGCAACTTCGTCGCGACCCAACTCGTCAACTATGCGGCGAACAACGCTGACACTCTGACGATCGGGATTCGCTTCGGCGCCGTGCCCCTCGGCCTGTACAACCGGGCGTATCAGCTGTTGATGAATCCGCTCAATCAGATCCGCAAGCCGGCCACCACCGTGGCGCTGCCGGTGCTGTCGCGGCTGCAGGATTCGCCGGCGCAGGCCAACGCCTACATCGTGCGTGGCCAGATTCTCATCGGTTACACGGTCGTTGCCGGGCTCGCCTTCGGCGCCGGCGCCGCGGTGCCCCTGGTCCATCTGTTCTTGGGTGACAAATGGGATTCCGTCGCGTTCATCTTCGGGATGTTGGGCATCGCCGCGATCTTCCAGATGATGTCGTTCGTCGGGTACTGGATCTATCTGTCGAAAGGACTCACGAACCACTTGCTGCGGTGGACGGTCATGTCGTCCGTCCTTCGCGTCGTCTGCATTCTCATCGGCAGCATGTGGGGCATCCAGGGCGTCGCGGTCGGCTTCGCGATCGCACCGGCATTGGCCTGGCCGTTGTCGCTGTACTGGCTGGCGCGACGCGCCCCGATCCCGTTGCGGGCGCTCTACACCGGCGCCGGTCGGATCCTGGCGATCGCGGCCGCGCTGGGCGCGAGTTCCCTCGCTGTCTGCCGCGGGCTGTCCGGCGCCGACGACCTCGTGCAGTTGGGGGCAGCGGCGGCCGCCTGTGCAGCGGTGCTGGCGCTGGTGGCCGGCGTCTTCCCCGTCGTGCGCAGCGACCTGGCCTCGATCAGCGTCGTCGCCCGCAAGCTCAAGCGACGCTGAGCAAGCACGCTCGAGCCGTCAGTCTCGGCTCGCCGCCTTCACCCGGCCGGAGGAGCGCCGCGCCGCCTTCAGGTTCGCGCGCGGGTTCTTGACGGCAAGTCGCAGTAGGCCCCAACCGCGGTAGGACGGTACGCGCTGCCCGGCCGCCCGGGTGCCGAGCAGTCGGCCGAAGAGCGTCTGCTTGCGGCGCACTTGTAACGGCTGGCCCCGTTCGACGTCGGCCACGTCGACCGGTTCGAGGTGGATGACGGAGGCTGCTGCCGCAGCCAGCACTAGCGCGCGCCCGCGCTCGGTGCGGGCGAGCACGACCGAGCGGCCGGGGGCATCGTCGAATACCGGGTAGCCGCTTTCGGAGGAGTTCCAGTAGTCCCCGACCGCGACGTCGGCCGCACCGCCGGTGCCGTCGACACAGAGCTTGCAGCGCCACTGGATGTCGCGGCCCAGGTGCTCACCCCACGATGTCTCGTAGGAGCACGACACGGCCTGGCCCGAGCGCGTCACGAATCGGAACTCTCCCGGCCAGCCGTCACCGCGGTACCGGACCGACTCGACCGGCTCGTCGCGTCCGAGCAGTTTCGTGATCAAGCGATCGGTCGCGAACTGGGACGGTACGCCGGCACAGAAGAACGACAGAATGATCGGAGCAGCGGACTGACGGCTCGTCGCGGCTCGTAGGGCCGCCGCTTCGCACGGCTTGCCTATGAAGACGTCGGTTGCCGCGACCGGCAGTTCGAGGTTGGCGACGGGCGCATAACGCGATCCGGTGTGGGTCCGGACAGCCGCCGGATCCGGCAGGTGGAACGCCGCTGTTTCCGCTGGGACGCGTGGCGATTGTCCTGCGCACACGACAGCGTCGGCCTGCTCGCTCTCCAGCAACCAGGTCGACAACGCCGTGAGCACGCCTCCGCTGCTGCCGGCGTGGCGTAGAGCTGGGTCGGCGGCCCAGCCCTGCCAGGCTTCGAGGTACCGGCCGAAGGTCGCGTTGTCTTCACTCGCCTTCGGAGCCGGCGGTGCCGCTACCGTGCGGCCGGGACAGGTGGTCTCGAATCGCCGCAATGCTTCTTGATCAGCCTGCTCGTCGGCGATGGGCGCTTGCGCACTGTCGATGCGGGGACGCCCGAAGCCGCGGTCATCCAAATCCATGACGATGTCCGGGCGCAGCTGGGCGCAGAATCCGCAGCCAGTGCAGAGATCGGCCGACAGCACCTGGCCGATCGCTGCGTCGAGGCTCATCGCCGGGCCCTTGCCTGGTTTCCGTATCACGACTACGTGTCGCCGGACTGGTGAGCGGGCACGACGACACGCTGGCGGCTTCGACCTCGACCCAAGTTGGGGAGGCGCGCCGCCTTGAGCCGCAACGCGGGGCGCTCGATCACGAACCAGCTTGCGGTCGCCACGGGCGCAATGGCGGCCGCAGCGACCACCGCAAAGACAAGCGGCGGTAGGGACCCCAGGCCGGCCAGAACCAGGATCTGCTGGATCGGGAAGGCGTAGATGTACATCCCGTAGGAGATGTCGACGCGCTTGAGCTGCCAGCGCGGATTGCGGATCGCGCCGCCGATCCAGATCACGAGGTAGGCGACCGCGATGGCGCCGAGGACGCGGTAGTCCTTCAGCGCAACGGACGCGAGCAGGAGGATGCCCGCGCCGGCCACCACCCGTCGGCGTCCGGATATCCGATCGCGGTACAGGTAGAGGAGCACGCCGCACAGGAACATGAAGCCGAGGCGCGACCCGCGGGCGATGTAGAAGTTTCGCCGGATCAGCTCGTAGTCGGTCGCCGTCATGAAGCCCCAGGCGACGAGTGCGAAGAGCACCATCACGCCGCGGCGTCGCAACAACCCGACGAATGCCACCGCGGCCAGACCGATGTAGGCGTAGGCCTCCCAGATCAGGGTCCAGGCCGATCCGTTCCATACCGACGGGTATGGGACGTCGAGCGGCGTCGACGAAACGTCGTAGAAGTTCACCTGTAGGGCCGCATTGCTGATCAGGTAGTGCAGCGCGGAGTGTGGGCCGGTGAACGCGGCGCCGGCGTCGTGCGACTGGAGGGCCAATGACACCGGCGCAGCGATCAGCGCGGTGAGCAGCAGGCTGGTCCAGTAGGCCGGTACGAGACGCAGGACTCGGTTGCGCGCGAACGAGCCCAGCTTCGGCTTGCGGAACCAGCTTGCGCAGAGCAGGAAACCGCTGATCGCGAAGAAGCCGTCGACCGGCATGTCACCGAGCAACTGGCCGAAGTGCGTGTTCGCAAGCGGATGACCGGTGACGGTGAAGGAGTGCCAGACGATCACGCTGCTGGCCAGCACCAACCGCATCAGGTTTAGTGCGTTGTCGCGCAGGTCGATATGGGACTCGAGGGTGACCGCGGCTTTCGCTGGGCGGTGCTGCTGCCGATCCGTCACGTCGGCGCACTCCGGTGCTTCATGCCGGAGCGCAGGTCCGCCTTGTACATGATCGCTAGGCCGACCGCGAGGGTCAGTGTGGGCGCGGAGCCGTAGATGGGGCTGAAGAGGAGGTTCCACAGCGTCCAGACCACGAGGAACACGACCAGCGGGTTGGCCAGCCCTCTCGAGATGGTGGTCGAGATCGAGCGGACGAGGTTCAGCGCAAGCAGCAGCAGCAGCACGAGTCCCGGGATTCCCCAGCTGGCCCAGAGGTCCCCGAACACGGAGTGCAACTCGATGTGTCCGCCGAACATGAACTTCTCGACGTACCCGTTGTTCGGGTTGTAGTTGATGCTCGACAGGCCGGTCTTGGCGATCAGGATGTCCTGACCCGTGGGCTCGACGCCGACACCGAAGCCCGAAGGCCGGGACCGCATCAGCGCGATCGTGGCCTGCAGCTCGGGTCGGCCGCCGAGGATCACCGAACCCGACTGCTCGATCTGCGCGACTGTGCGAACTTGCGCGTTGGCGCCGAGGTAGCCGGACACGAGCAGTTTGGTTCCGAGCCAGTAGGTCGAAGCCGCCACTCCGACGAGCATGACCACGGTCAGGTAGGCCGACGATCGACGCGAGAGGTTGGTGGGTCTGGACTGCCACCCGACCAGGATCGCGGCGATGAGGAAGGTGGCCGCGTACGAGCGCGAGTCGGAGAACGCGGAGATCACGGCGAGCACCACGAGCACCACGACACCGGGCAGCGACGCGCGTTTCGCCCGTGCCTTGCTCGACAGATTGATCGCCGAGAGAACGACGATCGCGACCGGTATCGCCCAGGTGTTCTTCCACGGATTGCCGGCACTCGTGCCGGTCAAGACTGCGTTGAGGATCATTCCGGCGCCGTACCAAAGGCCGACCTCGGCCGATGACAGGACGGTCCGCGCCCAGAGGATGGCGCAGATACTGAGCAGGATGCCGGCCAGCAATACCGTCGACCTGATCTGGACGCTCGAACTGATGATGTGATCGGCCGCGGCGATGTCCCGGAGCACGATCCCCCACACGAGCGTCGCCGATCCCACGATCGCGAGCAGGCGGGCGCCGCGGTAACGATGGAGCGTTCCCAACCACACGGGGGCAAGCAGGAGGGCAATGAGGTATCCGGTCGTCGCGCCGGACTGGACGAATTGCCGCATTCCCAACGCCACCATCGTGGCGATCGCCGCGTACCGGGCGATGGATGCCGCGAGCGCGGGACGCGCGGATGGGTCGGCCGAAACGAATTCGGGGCGATTCAGTAGCCCCGGCGCGGCACCGGAATGAGGGCTGCTCAGCATTGCCGCGCCCTTCCCCCGTGAGCCAAGAAATGAATTCCTCGGACAACTGCGGCCGAGTCGTTCAGCGCCTGAACGCGGTTGTCCGGCGTGGCCGAATCCTACGCGATCTACCTCGGTTCACGGGCCGTCCGCGGTTGTCCGCGTCGGTGTGAAATCACCGATCACGCAATGGCTACCGGTCAAAAATCCTGGCACGGCGTTGAGGACGGGCATAATGGGGCGCGTTTGGTGCGCATGAAGCGGTGACGGCCACTACCATCAGGGCCTGAGGCAATCGTCCGAGCACGTCCTCAGGTGCTGACGGAGCGGCGCGTTGCTCCACCGGAGCCGAGAGGGTAGCCAGGTCGATGGACTTTCACCGGTACATGCGGGCCATCCGCAAGAGCTGGTGGATCATTGTCCTGTTGATGGTCGTTATCGGTGGTTTGGCCTACGGATACAGCAAGCGCCAGACGCCCATCTACTCGAGCAAACTCACCTTCTATGTCGGGTCACCCGCACTGGCTGATTCGAGCGCCAATGCGACCAACCAGTTCGCCCAGGATCGCGCCACGTCCTACGCCAAACTCCTGTCGAGCGACCGCCTTGCGCAGATGATCACGGACGCACCCGGTGTCGGGGCCACGACCAGGCAGGTCGCCGGCGAGATCTCCGCGACGGCGCAGCTGAACACGGTATTGATCGACGTGCAGATCCACGACGCGTCCCCGGCCCGAGCGCTGGCCATCGGCCGTGCCGTAGGACTTTCGTTTCCGCAGCTTGTGGACGAACTGGACAACACGCCGTCGCGAACCGCCCCGGCCACGGTCAAGCTGAGTGTCGTGTCGGGCCCGACAACCCCGAAGGCTCCGATCTCACCCCGCACGCGCCTGAACGTCCTCATCGGCGTCGCGCTCGGGCTGATTCTCGGTCTCGCGCTCGCTGCGCTTCGCGAACTGTTCGACTTCTCGGTGCGGTCGGCGGAGGCCTTGGCCCAGCTCTCCGGAATCCCGGTACTTGGCACGATCGCCTTCGACCGGACGGTCAAGACGCAACCCCTGATCATTGACAACCTCGCGTACAGCCCGCGAGCCGAGTCCATGAGACAGATCAGGACCAATCTGCAGTTCATGGAAGCGGCGGCGGCGTCTCAGGTCCTGGTGATCACCTCCTCGGTCGAAGCGGAGGGAAAGTCGATCACGGCGGCCAACCTCGCCCTGTCGCTCGCCGAGACGGGCAAGCAGGTGGTCCTGATCGAGGCCGACATGCGCCGACCCCGGCTGAGTGAGCTGATGGATGTCGAACGCAGCGTCGGGCTAAGTAATGTGCTGGCCCGACAGGTCGACCTCGACGACGTGCTGCAGAAGTGGGGGTCCGAAGGGCTCACCATTCTGCCGAGCGGGACGATCCCGCCGAACCCGGCCGAACTGCTCGGCGGAGCCAGGATGCGCGAGCTCCTGACCGAGCTCAGATCTCGCTTCGACATCGCCTTGATCGACACCCCACCCGTGCTGCCAGTGACCGATTCCACCGTTCTCGCCGCCTCGGCCGACGGGACCATCGTCGTCTTCCGGGCCGGTAAGACGCGCCGCTGGCAGTTGCAGGCAGCACTCGAGTCCTTGACCGCCGTGCAGGCCACGGTGCTCGGCTGCGTCCTGAACATGAAGCCGGTGTCGCGCCGCGACGCCTCGGGGTACGCGGGCTACTACGCCACGGCCATCGGGGCCGACCAGTCGGGCGGTGCAGCCCGAGGCCGACGGCGCCTTGTCGGCCGACTGATCCCCGGCGTGCCCAAGAAGTCGTCGACTACGAACCGGCCCGCGGCTTCGCCGGCGACGAGCGCGCCGACAGAGTCGCCGGCTTCGAACGGACGGACGAAGGCGGAGGCGCAGTCGGCGCCGTCGAAGGTGCCAGCGAAGGCGGCGGCCAAGTCGTCGGCGGCGAAGACGCAGGTGTCCCTCGCCAAGCAGCAAGAGCCGCGCGAAAGAACGCCTTGACCTACGGGCCACCGCGGTCGGGCTGTTCCCGCAGCCGGGCGGCCGCGTCGGCGATCGTGTCGATGGACGCGCTGATCGAGTCCGCGCACAACCGCAACCGGCGCCGACCATGACCAGCTGGATCGGCGATGTCGTCAACCGTCGGGCTGACCGGTTG
>JAOPVG010000002.1 GCA_025966255.1 Jatrophihabitans sp. | reverse complement strand
GGGCGCGGCGCCGTTGCGGTACACGATTCCCGGCACGCCGGGCCACGAATTCATCGAGGAGCTGACCCCACTCGGTAACGAGCTCGTGGTGCCGAAGTACCGGTCGAGCGCGTTCTGGGGCACCAACCTCGAGTTGCTGCTGCGCAGCAACGGCGTCCGGACCGTCGTCGTCACCGGCTGCACCACCGAGGGGTGCGTCGAGTCGACGGCGCGGGATGCGATGTTCAGCGATCATTACGTCGTCGTCGCCGACGATTGCGTGGGCAGCGACGACAAGACACAGCACGACGCGTCCATGCTGCTGATGAGACATCGGTTCGACCTGGCGAGCAGCGCGGAGATCGCGGCAGTCTGGCGCGCTGATCCGGCCGACGGAGAGGTGCGCGCATGAGCAGGCTCGAGGGACGAGTCGCGGTCGTCACCGGCGCCGCGTCGGGCATCGGCGCCGGCATCGCCGCCGCGTTTGCCCGCGAGGGGGCGGACGTCGTCCTCGCCGACAAGGCGCCGGCCGAGGCGGCGTCGGAGGTCATCGCCGCGATCGAGCGGCACGGTCGCGCCGCCCTGTACGTCCACACCGACGTGAGCGACGAGGGGAGCGTGCGCGCGATGGCCGAGCAGGCGATTGCCCGGTTCGGTCGCGTCGACATCCTGGTCAACAACGCCGGCATCTTCACCGAGTCGCTCCTCGAGAACCTGTCGGTCGAGGACTGGGACCGCGTCGTCAACACGAACCTGCGGGGCCCGTTCTTGTGCACCCGGATGTTGATCGGCCAGATGCTCGAGCGCGGGGACGGTCGAATTATCAACATCGCCTCGCAGCTGGGCCAGATCGGTGGGGAATCGGTTGCCCACTACTCGGCGAGCAAGGCCGGCCTGATCGGGATGACCAAGGCGTTCGCCCGCGAGGTGGCGCGACGAGGCGTGCTGGTGAACGCGATCGCTCCGGGTCCGATCCAGACTCCGCTGCTCGACTCCGAGACGGAGGAATGGCGCAACGCCAAGCTGGCCGACCTGCCGATCGGTCGGTTCGGGACGGTTGATGAGGTAACGCCGACCGCGGTGTTGCTGGCGTCGTCCGAGGGCTCCTACTACGTCGGTCAGACGCTCGGCCCCAACGGCGGAGACGTGATGCTCTAGGCCGCGGTGCGGTGGAAGGACAAGGACGTTGGACATCAAGGAGGTCCTCGCGACCGCGCGCCGCGACGACGTGAAGCTGATCCGTTTCGAATACTGCGACGTGAGCGGAGTCGCGCGCACGAAGGCCATCCACGTCACCCAGCTCGAGCACAAGCTGGTCGAGGGCGTAAGCCTCACGCGCGCTCAGATGTCGATCAATCTGCTGGAGCAGGTGATCCACATCGAGGGCATGGAGCCGGTGGGCGAGATCCGCCTGGTTCCCGATCCGGCCACGTTCACCGTGCTGCCCTGGGTGCCCGCGAGCGCGAGCGTGATGTGTGACCAGCTGGGCCATGACCGGACCGACTGGGGTGCATGCCCGCGGTCGTACCTCAAGCGGGTCGTCGAGCGGGCGGCGAACGTCGGCATCAGCGTGCAGGCGACGTTCGAGAACGAGTACTACCTCGCCCGCGAGCAGGACGGCCGCTATGTGCCGTTCGACGTCTTCGGCCACGCGCCCGTGTACAGCGCGATCGGGCATGACCTCAACGCCGAGCTGATGATCGAAATCACCGACGCTCTAGGTGCCCAGGGTATGTCCGTCGAACAGGCGATCAACGAGTACGGCGCCGGCCAGCAGGAGATATCGATCCACCATGCCGACGCGTTGACGGCGGCCGACCACCAGATGAAGTTCCGCGACACGGTCCGCGGAGTGGCACTTCGTCACGGACTGCTTGCTTCGTTCGCCCCGAAGCCGTTCCCGGACCAGATCGGCAGCGGCGCGCACGTCCATTTCAGCTTGTGGGACGCCGACGGATCTCGGAGCGTGCTCTACGACTCCGAGTCGGAGCGCGGCCTTTCGAAGATCGGTCGCCACTTCATCGCCGGCGTCGCCGAGCATCTCCCGGCCCTCGTCGCCCTCACGGCACCGAGCTACAACTCCTACAGCCGGCTGCTGCCCAGTGCGTGGGCCGCGGCGACGACTGCGTGGGGGTTCGACAACAAAGAGGCAGCGCTGCGCGTGTGCTCACCGTTCTACCGGCGCGAGGAACAGAGTTACAACATCGAATACAAGAGCGTCGACGGAAGCGCCAACCCTTACCTGGCCCTCGGCGCCCTGATCGCCTGCGGCCTGGACGGTATCGATCGTGAGCTCGAGCCCGGCGAGCCGAGCGAACACGACCCCGCCCGGATGACACCGCTGGAGCTGGAGCGGGGACGGGTGCGGCCCCTTCCGACATCGATGGGGGCGGCGCTCGACGAGCTGGAGAAGGACGAGCTCCTGCTGGGCAGCATGGGCGACCTACTGTCGCGCTGCTACCTGGCCGTGCGCCGGTCCGAGGACGAGGCCTTCTCGGTGCAGGACAAGGATTTCGAGATCCGCAACCACTTCTACCGGTTCTGATCCATGACCGAGCTCATCGACCTGACTGACGTCCCGGTGGTCGACAACCATTGCCACGCCCTCGAGTCCGACCAGGCGGCCGATGTCGCGCGCTGGCGCCAGCTGTTCACCGAGTCGCCCGACCCGTCGATGCGCGCGCACGACGCGGCCGAGACGGCGTTCTACCGGCGGCTCATCCGGGCGATGGCCGCGCACTTCGGGGTCGAGGGCGGCGAAGAGGCCGTGCTGGAGGC
>JAOPVG010000599.1 GCA_025966255.1 Jatrophihabitans sp. | reverse complement strand
TCCGGGACGGCCAGGTCTTGCAGCGCCGACTGGACGCGATGGTCGCCGATCTCGACGACACCGTGCGGCTCGGGCCGGTGCAGGCTCGGATCGACTCCGAACTGCGGCGCGCCCACACCGAACACTGGCAGCGGTTGCAGACCGAGCTCACCTCGGACCGGTACCTGGCTCTGCTCGCGAGCGTGACCGCGTGGGTGTGGCAACCACCTTCGACGCCCGCGGCCCGGCGGCCGGCCGGGGCGCTGAAGAAGATGGTCCGGCGGGCCGAGCGGAAGGTGTCGCGCAAACTCCGCCGCGCGAACGCGACCGGAGACGTTCACCTGCTGCACCAAGCCCGCAAGTCGGCCAAGCGGGCCCGCTACAGCGCCGAGGCTGCGCAACCGGTGATCGGCAAGAAACGGGCCAAGTCCGAGGCCAAGCGCTACCGGAAGCTCCAGGATCTCCTCGGCGAGCACCAGGACAGCATTGTCAGCGCCGAACTGCTGCGCCGACTGGGGGCCAAAGCGGGCCCGATCAAGGGCGAGAACGGTTTCGCGTTCGGCATCCTGCACGAGCGCGAGGAGCACAACGCGCGCACCGCGAGAACGAAGGCCCGCAAGACCGCCAAGCGCTACGCCTGAACCCGCCACCGAAAGCCGGCGACCGAGGCCTGCTGGTTACCTCGAGTTCAGCGCGTCGCCTGCTGGAGATGTGTGGATGGACGGATTCGGTCTGGACCGTCGGCATCGTGCGCATCGCTTTGATCGCCGAGACGTTCACGCCGTCCGTGAACGGAGTCGTCAACTCCGTCCTCCACGTGGCCGACAACCTGGCCCGACGCGGACACTCCCCCGTCGTGATTGCGCCCAGCGGCGCCGATTACCGCAGCCGGTCCGGACATCGGATCGAGGTCGTCACCGTTCCCTCGATGACGATGCCGGGATACGCGCAGCTCGATGTCGCTCGACCGTCCCTCGATCTCGTGCCGATCCTCGACCGGGTGCGCCCGGACGTCATCCACCTGGCATCGCCGGCCGTTCTCGGCTGGGCGGCCGTGCGGGCCGCAGCGGAGCTGGACATTCCGGTGGTCGCCATCTACCAGACCGACCTGTCGGCGTTCGCCCGGCGCTACCACTTCATGCTGAGCACTCGGCTGGTGTGGGCTCGCTTGCGTCGCATCCACAACGCCGCGGACCTTACCCTCGTCCCGTCGAGCGCGTCGGCCCACCAACTGACCGAGCAACGCATCGGTCCACTCGCGCACTGGTCGCGTGGCGTCGACACCGCGTTGTTCGATCCGGCCCGTCGTGACGAATCATGGCGACGCGACGTAGGTCAGGGCCGGATGATCGTCGGCTTCGTGGGCCGGCTCGCACCCGAGAAGCGGGTGCACCTGCTCGAGCCGGTGAGCCGGCTTCCCGGCGTCCGCCTCGTGGTCATCGGCGACGGGCCGCGCCGCCGCTCCTTGGAGCGCCTGATGCCCGCCGCGGTCTTCACCGGTCAGCTGATCGGTGAAGACCTCGGACGCGCGATGGCCTCGCTCGACGTGCTGGTGAACACCGGCGCGGACGAGACCTTCTGTCAGGTGGTGCAGGAGGCGCTCTGCGCCGGTGTGCCGGTGATCGCAGCCGCATCCGGTGGTCCGCTCGACCTCGTGACGCACGGCCGCAACGGTCTGCTGTGGGAGGGCGCCGACCCCGACATCCTGGCGGCCCACGTCTCGGCGCTGCGCGACGATCCGACGGGTCGCGCGCGCTTGGCTCTGCGGGCTCGACCGGCGGTGGTGCACCGCACCTGGGCCCACCTGACGGACCAGCTGCTCGGGCACTACACGCAGGTCATCGACGCCCGGCAACGATCGCTGCAGCGGGCCTCCTGATGCTGACTGCTCGCGTACGGATCGCGGACGGCGAGGCCGGCCAGTGAGCCGGATCGCGCAGGTGGCGAACTTCGTCGGTCCGCACTCCGGAGGAATCCGAACCGTGCTGAACCGACTGGCCGACGGCTACGCGGCCGCCGGACACGAGGTCCTACAGGTCGTTCCCGGCGCGCGCAGCGAGTGCACGACCCACGCCTGGGGCGTCCGCGTCGAACTGCCGGGGCTGGTTCTGCCCGGCACGGGCTACCGGGTCATCACCGCGGGAGCAGTCGCTCGGCTATTGGGCGAGCTCGAGCCGGACCGGCTCGAGGTACATGACCGGACGACGCTGCGCAGCCTGGGCAGCTGGGCCCGCAGGCGGGACGTTTCGAGCTGTGTGGTGTCGCACGAGCGCCTGGATCGACTGCTCGCGCAGTGGGTGTCCGGCCGCATCCCGACCGAGCGAATCGCCGATCTCAGCAATCGCCGCCTCGCGGCCGGCTTCGACGCCGTGGTGTGCACGACGGCGTGGGCCGCGAGCGAGTTCGAGCGGTTGCCCATCGTCAACCTCCAGGTCATCCCGCTCGGCGTTGACGTCGACCGGTTCACCCCGCACGCCGGGAACGCCGGGCTGCGAGCCCGCTTGGCACCTCCCGGCGCCGTGTTGCTGGCGATGGCGAGCCGCCTTTCGCGGGAGAAGCAGCCCGGAATCGCAATTGCAGCGACCCGGGAACTGGTGCGGCGCGGGGTCGCGGTCACCCTCGCCGTGGCCGGTGACGGGCCGCTACGCCACCGGTTGGAGTCGGACGCCGGCGATCTGCCGATCCACTTCGTCGGCCATCTGAGCAGCGCGGCCGAGGTGGCGGCGCTGCTG